>JAZKZP010000100.1:0-15413 GCA_045612715.1 Eubacteriales bacterium | reverse complement strand
TAGTAAGGGCACTTGAAGACTACGAGTTTGATAGGTCAGGGGTGTAAGTGCAGTAATGCATTTAGCTGACTGATACTAATAGCCCGAGGGCTTGAACCTTCCATTAAGGTCTCAAGCGTTACACAAATTTACTTGAGTTTCACTCTAAATCCTATTTCTTTATTCGGTTTTCAATGCTCAAGTGAGCATAGCAAGGCGTTACCGTAAAGGGAAATGCACCTTTAGCTCAGCTGGTAGAGCAACTGACTCTTAATCAGTGGGTCCGGGGTTCGAGTCCCCGAAGGTGCACCACAGAAACGAGAGTTTCTGATCTTGACCCAGAACCCTAAAGGGAGAAAGGTCTTGCAAGTCAGTGTTTTTAACGCAGAGGGTCCACCTGTACCCATTCCGAACACAGAAGTTAAGCTCTGCAGTGCCGAAAATACTTGTCTGGAGACGGACCGGGAAGATAGGTCAACGCTGACACAGAAGTCGGTTATTCTAACGCAGAGGGTCCACCTGTACCCATTCCGAACACAGAAGTTAAGCTCTGCAGTGCCGAAAATACTTGTCTGGAGACGGACCGGGAAGATAGGTCATAGCCGACACATAGCAGGAAGTACAAATTGCTTCCTGCTTAAATATTCCTCTTTAGCTCAGTTGGTTAGAGCACCTGACTGTTAATCAGGGGGTCTTTGGTTCAAGTCCAAAAAGGGGAGCCACAAAACGAAGACGGAGTCCAAACGGACTCCGTTTTTGTTTTGCCACTTCTTTGGATTTAAAGCAAATATCCTCATTAAGTAACATTCAGGCAACTGAAAGTTGCTCTGACTGCAAACTTTTACGGTTTGCAAAGCAAATGACCGTCGTAAGACGGGCAAGTAAAATTTGGTGCGTAGCGTCTAATCACGGGGGTCTTTGGTTCAAGTCCAAAAAGGGGAGCCATTTATGAATAATACGAACCAAGAGAAATCTAGGTTCGTATTTTTCTTTATGAGGGATTATTTTGGAATAGTAATTGATATTGATAAAACATAGAAAAATATATGGGGTAATGGATTCATTAATCCATTACCCATTTTATATAAGTAAAAAATATATGATTTAACTAAATATTAATGATTAGAATTAACATTAATATATTCTTGGTTAATTTCTTTAATATCATTCTCTATCTCGCTTGCGAGAATATGGTAATGTGTTATTTCTCGATAACCTATATTGAAGGTTGATTTCTCTATAATAACGTATACTTCAATAAAGTCTATGTAATACTTATATCGATACTTTCCTATGTTCCAAATAATATTATTAGGATTGTAAGTAAATTCGCCATTGATTTGATTATTATTAACAAAACTTTTAATTTCATCTATGATTTTGCTTATATCGATTTGATGAATAACTTCATATATAGCATTTTCAAGATTTTCTTTAGGAACAATACACTCATTTAAAGGTATATAATAATAGGATTTTTTGCATTCTAAAAAAATATACGTTTTATATGAATACAATTTAATGTTTTTTACATCTTTTATTTCTTTTCCATCTCTATATAATTTTAACTCGGAAATTTGGAAAATGTGTTTTGTTTTTATGTTCAATTCTTTAATAGCTTTGTCATCATACTTACTAAAAGACATAGCAAATAAGCAAATTGCTAAAAGAAACAAGTATATTCCCCATATGAATAAAAGTTCATATATATGTATGATTAATGCAATTATGGATATTATAAAGCAAATTATGCCAAACCATATAAACATTAACGAAAGATTCTTTTTATTATAAGCTTTAATAGCTCTAGCATCATTATAGCCAACAAATTCGATCATACTATCACCTCTTTACTAGGTCAAATTAAAAGTTGCTCAAATACATTGTATCATATTGGCTGTGATTTTTCAATATATATATTATGATAATCAAAGAAATCCAGTTCGTACAATCACCTTGTTAGTGAGCCAAGAAAAACGCACCGCAAAAGCGGTGCTTTTCTCTTGGCTTTTTGTTTATGAATTTTTAATTAATTCAACACCTTTTCTATCAACTCTACAGTTTTTTGGATTCTTGCGGGATCTCTTTCGGTAGCGAGCAATCTAAAAGCTCCGCCTATGCAAAATCGAACTGCCAAATCGTAGTCCTCGCTTACGTTTGGCAAGAAATAACTTTCCATTAGTACGGTTTCTGCGTCATTAACAAGTGCGTGTAGATCGTTTCCGTATAGCTTTTCAATGTTATCCATATTCTCCATAAATATACCAAGCACTGTATATACGAAATCGTGTGTATCGGTTAGTATATTATCTATATTATAGCACGACAGAAGCATATTTGAAACGAATTCAATGCAAACCTGCTTGTGAAGATGCTCGATGGTTTCATAATGGGCGTAAAACGTTGTTTTATTGATCATTGCAGCCTCGCAAAGTTCTTTTACTTTCACAAGGGTAGAACCGTGCTTTTTTAAAGAAATATACGTTCCTTTTATAAGTTTTTCGGTTTTCTGGAATCTGAGATCGTTTTTATTCATAAAATTCTCCTGAAAAAAATTGTTTAACCAACTTTTTTAATACATCGGTGGTTGATTATCCAACTATAGTTGTGTATAATTATATCATAACTTAAAAAAATAGTCAACTATAATGTTTTATAAGGAGAAGTAGCGTGAAAAATATAGCTGAAATTTTAGTGAAATACAGAAAAACCTTTTTCATAGTTAGTCTTGCGCTTGCTATTGTGTGCGCTTGTTTGATTCCTTTGGTTACAATTAATAAGGACCAAACAAAATATCTTGCCAAGGATTCAAATATGAGTCAGGGACTTGAAATAATAAACAATGAATTCCCCGTAGTTGAGCTTAAAGATAGCTTTCAAATTATGTTTGAAGGACTTACTCCATCAGAGAAAACTAAAATTCACGAGGAATTGAAGAAATTTGATGGGGTAACCGGAGTTGATTACGATATAAATAGCATCGATCACAACTCTAAGACATTTTCTATGTATATAGTTCACACCGAATACGTTTCTGATAGCGACAAGGTTGGTGCTATTATAAACGAGATGAAGGATGCATACAGTGGTCAGCACGCCGTACATGCATATTATTCCGGTGCGTATCTTGACGTTCTTGACAAGCTTATTCCTATGGCGGTAATTATAGGTCTTATAATATTGCTTTTGATGTGCAAATCTTATTTTGAACCCGTTATTTTGCTTGTGTCAATAGGAATTGCTATTTTGATCAATATGGGAACTAATGTTATTTTTGAAAGTGTTTCGGATATGACATTCTCAATTGCCGCGGTATTCCAGCTCGTGCTTTCGATTGACTATTCAATTATGCTTATGCATAGATTTGAGCAGGAATATGAACTTATTGGCAAAACTGATAGAGAAAAAGCGCTAAGCAACGCAATAGTAAATGCATTTGGCTCTATTTCAAGTAGTTCAATCACCACAATAGTTGGTTTGCTTGTTCTTTTGCTTATGACCTTTACTATCGGTAAAGATATCGGACTTGTTATTTCCAAGGGAGTGCTTTTAAGTCTTGTGTGCGTATTTACTGTCATGCCTTCACTTATCATGTGGTTCTATGATTTACTTTGCAAATTAAACAAAGAAAACCTTAAAAAGCAAATGCAACTTAGAAAGGCAGGTGAGGATAATGCTTGATAAAATAGTTGGCTCAATTGGTAGCTTTAGCTATAAAAACAGAAAAATCATATCTATCCTCGCGCTTGTTCTTTTTGTCACTGTACTTATCGTTCAATCTCAACTCATTATTGAATATTCCTATGCAGAAGAGAGCATTGTTACTGATATTTTCCCACAGGATGACACGGTTGTTATCGTTTACGATAACAAGGATGAATCAAAAATTAACGGCATTGTAAAATATCTTGAAAAAGACGAGCACGTTACTCAAATTCAAGCATATGCCAACACTTTAGGTGCAGAGATGACACCTGATGATATGGTGGCGATGATGGGAATTCCAAAGGTGTTTGTAAATACACTTTTCTATATGAGTGAATATGGAATGGATACTACAGGTTTAACGTTGGTTGAATTTACAAGCTTTTTGTCTTCAGATGAATTTTTGAACAATGAAATGTTTGCATCGATGATTGATGAAAGCTCCAAAGAACAAATTGGAATGATGAAATCACTTGTTGATGCGCTTGCAAGTGACAAGGAGTATTCTGCCGATGAAATTGCATCCATGTTGGGTATTGATAAGCAGCTCGTACAAAGCGTTTTCTATATTGCGCAAATGAAAGCTCTCAATATTTTTAATATTACTCCAATGTTTTGGGCATCGGTTGCCGAGGCTCTTGGCATGGAGCCCGATATGATTGAGATGATTTTTAGAGTTAAACCTGTGAAAACTCTTCAATTTGCAGAATTTGTTGACATAATCTCCGAGGTTTCTGCGTTTGCGCAAGGAATCATGGATAAAGAGACGCGCCAAATGTTTTCTGCTTTCAAAAACATGGCTGATTCGGTGAAAAATAATACCGAAATCACAGTTGATGATTTGTCAGCGATGTTCTCCCTTGCCGGAGATAGCGCAATGCTCACCGATGAAATGATACCTTTGATCTATATAATGGCACGAAGCAACACAATGGATATGTCAAAAACAACGGTTGCTCTTTATGATTTCTTCATTTTCTTATCTGAGGAGGTATTGCAAAACGAAATGTTTGCAAGCTTCTTCGATGAGAGTGTAGCATCTCAATTTGCCGAAGCAAAGGTAACTATGGAGGATGGCAGGGCTCAGCTTATAGGTGAAAAGCACTCAAGAATGATAATCTATCTCGATTATCCTTTTGAATCACCCGAAATTAAAGAGTTTTATATAAACTTTACAGAAAAGCTTGATTCCACATTGTCTGGTGAATATTATCTTGTTGGTGCATCCGCAATGTCATACGAGGTAGAGCAGAGCTTTAAAACGGAGTTTCTTGTGATTTCAATAGTAACTGCAATCGTTGTGTTTGCAGTAGTATGGTTTACATTCAAAAAGTTCTTCTTGTCCTTACTTCTTATAGGCGTTATTGAATGCGCAGTATTTGCAATGATGAGTGTTATGGTAGTAATTGAACTTCCAATGTACTTTATTGCGTTGATTTTGGTACAGTGCATACTTATGGGCTCAATGATCGACTATGGAATTCTTTTCACCACATATTATATGGAAGTAAGACGTGAATACAACGTGGAAAATGCACTTCCCGAGGTTATGAAGAGGGCGACGCACGCAATACTTACGTCATCTCTTATCATTATTTTGGTAACATTGATCTGCGGAGTGTTTATGTCAGGAGCAGTTGCAAGTATTCTTAAAACACTTGGTATCGGTGCTCTTTGTGCGATATTGCTTATACTTTTTGTGCTTCCTTCGTTGCTTGTAATATTTGATAAACACATTGTTGATCCTGTCATTGCTGACGAAGAATTGCTTGAAATTGAAGAATAAACATAAAAACCACTCGCTTTTAGCGAGTGGTTTTATATTTGGATAATATCAAATTGTCATGCAAGTGTAGAAAGCTTTGAAAGACATGCTTTGCAAACCTTTTTGTCCTCGAAAACCACGAGATCTTCAGTGCAATCACAGAAAACACATGCTTGGCCGTGTTTTGTCAAAACAATCTGATTGCCCTGAACTGATATATCAAGAAGATCCTTGGTCTTGATATCGAGATTTTCGCGAATTTCCATAGGAATTACTACTCTTCCCAATGCGTCAACAGGTCTTGTTATTCCGGTTTTCATTTTGTAACACTCCTTTAATGTTTTTAAATAGATAATAAAAAGATTATACACTAACGCTCGAAATTTGTCAACACAAAAATTTAAAAATGATGAATCGTGTAGAAATTTGCCAAATCTTTTATATTGACAACGTAGAGTTTTTGGGTTATAATATTAGTAATGAATTGACAGTTTAAATATGGTGTTTTAAGCTTTTTGATGCGGTGTGGTCGGTGTAGTCCGTGAAGAATGGCTTGTTGCAAAACATCTACATATTTTTAAAACCGCGCGGTGTCGCGGTGGTTCGTTGCGTCTTAATTTTTTGAATTTTTATTTATATAGGATCTGTCTGCAAAAATCGACAGGATAAATCTTTATTTTATACATACGGAAAGGAAGTGTATTCGTTGAAAAAAGAAAAATTAAACAATAAAAATGCTGAAAATACTGAAAAAATAAGTGCTCCCGTTCACAAGAGAAAAAAGGATGGTAAAAAGAAGCAAGCTACTAAGCAAAAGGTGAGAGAAAAACTCGCCAAGCTTCAAGATGAAGTTATTGCAAGTGTTGAGCAGGTAAAAGAAAACAAAAAGCCTTCTAAAGAGAACAAAAGCTTCAAAAAAGAAGATAAAAATCAATCAAAGCACAACAAAAAAGAAGATAAAAAGCAAAATCACAAGTCAAAGCAGAGTAAAAAACAGTCCTTTGACAAAGATATAACTCCAACTATAGTTAAAGATGTTAATGCCAAGGTAAAAATCATTCCCCTTGGTGGACTTAACGAAATTGGCAAGAATATTACCGCGATCGAGTGCGGAGATGATATTATAGTTATCGACTGTGGATTTGGATTCCCTGACGAAGAAATGCTTGGAATTGATCTTGTAATTCCTGATTTCACTTATTTAAAGGATAATGCGGATAAGGTGCGCGCAATAGTTCTCACCCACGGACATGAGGACCACATTGGTGGTGTTCCTTATCTTCTTCGCGAGATAAATGCGCCCGTTTACGGCACACTTTTGACGCTTGGTATTATCAAAAACAAGCTTCTTGAGTTCAAATTGCCATTTGATGCGAATTTGAAAGTGGTTAGCGCGGGCGATACGGTTAAAATCGGACAGAATTTTGCGGTTGAATTTATTCACGTTAATCATTCTATTGCAGATGCGTGCGCTCTTTGCATTGACACTCCCGCGGGTAAAATCTTCCACACAGGTGACTTCAAACTTGACCTTACTCCCATTGATGGCGAGGTTATGGATATTACTCGTCTTGGTGAACTTGGAAAAGAGGGAATTGAGCTTCTTATGTGCGAGAGCACGAATGCCGAACGAGAGGGATATACTCCAAGTGAGCGAAAGGTTGGAAAATCTCTTGAATATGTATTCTCCACTCAAGAGGATAAAAGAATTATTATCGCAACATTTTCTTCAAACGTTCACCGTGTGCAGCAGATAATTGATACAAGTGCGCGCCACGGAAGAAAGGTGGCTATCACAGGACGTAGTATGCTCAACGTTGTTGGCGCTGCAACCGAGCTTGGATATATGGATATTCCCGAGGGAGTTCTGATTGATATTTCCGAAATCAAGCGCTATCGTCCTGAGGAATTGACCATTGTTACAACGGGATCACAGGGCGAGCCTATGAGCGCTCTTTACAGAATGGCGTTTTCAGATCACAGAGAGGTTACTATTGGAAGAAACGATTTAGTTATCCTTTCTTCAAGTCCCATTCCCGGTAATGAGAAACTTATTAGTAGAATAATAAACGAATTGACCAAAAATGGTGTTACGGTTCTTCATGATACTATAGCAAGTGTTCACGTTTCGGGACACGCGTGTCGCGAGGAGCTAAAGCTTATGCAAGCACTATTGAAACCGAGATATTTTATGCCCATTCATGGCGAATACCGTCATCTTAACGCTAATAAAGAGTTGGCTCTTGAAATGGGAATGGCAGAAAGGGATATATTCATTTCTGATATTGGCAAGGTGCTTGAGCTTTCAGCTTCAGGCGCAAGATTTACAGGAATCGTTCCTGCCGGCAAGGCGCTGGTTAACGGAAATAGTGTTGGAGAAGTTGGCAATATAGTTCTTCGCGACCGTCGTCACCTTTCTCAAGACGGACTTGTAGTTGTCGTTGCCGGAGTTGACCTTGGTGCAAGACTTTTGATTTCGGGCCCTGATATTGTTTCCCGTGGATTCGTTTACGTGCGCGAAGCTGAAGAACTTATGGACGAAATTAAAGAGGTGGCAGCTGAATCAATTGAAAAATATCTTGACCGCGCAAAGATGGTTGACAGGGTTGATTTGAAGATTAAACTCAAGGATGAATTGTCCAAATGTATCTATTCAAAAACCAAGCGCAGACCTATGATTCTTCCTATTATTATGAATGTTTAAGAAATTTGTGTAAAAAATGAGAATATAATCACAATTCACAGTTTATTAATAAATTGTTCAAAATCGCATAACAAAATAAATATATAATAACTCTATTAATGCCCATAAAGGAGAGAAATAAAAATGGCACAGGTTAAACCTACAAACAAAAAGAAAATGACTAAGCCTGCTCTTGCAGCGATGATAGTTTCTATCGTTATTTTGCTTGGCTTGGTTGTATCACTATTGGCTGGTAGCGGATTCTTTATTCGTATCCAGAAAGGTGCATCATCTGAAAACTTTGAAATCAATGCTTCAATGATGTCCTACTACACAAACTCTTATTATCAGAACTGGTATTCAAACAACTATTACTACATTTTGCTTGGTTACCTTAATTTTGATCCTCAGAAGCCCCTTGATCAGCAGTACACTGACGCTAACAAGACTCAAACTTGGTACGATTATTTTGTAGAAGGTGCAAAGACATCCGCTACAACATACCTTAAGTATTGTGAAGCAGCACGCGCAGACAAAGAGGTTGATTTTGCTGCTCTTGAAAAAGAAGCTGAACAGTACGCAAAAGAATCTCTTGATTCTATCAAGGAATCTGCTAAGAAGAATAGCATTGACACAAACACTTATATTCGTCAGTACTTTGGCGAGTACGTAAGCCAGAGCGACCTTAAAAAGGCACTTATTCTTGAACACATCGCTGCTGACTACTATGAAATCGTTCACGACAGAATCTATGACGGTATCACAGAAGAACGTGAAAACAAGTACTTCGGTGACAATCTTTCTTCTTTCATCTCTGCTGAATACCTTACATTCTCACTCAGCAATAAGGTTTCCGCTGAAAAGATAGATGAAAAGAAGTACGAACTTGGTAAAGATGACCCTGCATATAAGGAAGCAGTTGAAAAGGCTGAGCTCAAGGCAAAGCTTGAAAACGAAATGAACAAGGCAAATGACAAAGAATTCCTTGACAAGCTTGCTACAGCTAAGACAGCTGATGAATTCAAGGCTATGCTCCTTGAATACAAGTTCGCTGACGTTTTCGATACAACATATGAAGCAGCAGTTAAGAATTTTGCAACTCCCGATAAGCCTTCTACTGAAGAACTTGAAGCTTATGAAAAGGAATTGACAGAACAGATGCAGAAGTTCATTGATGCAGTTCTTGCAGGTGAAGAAGACATAGCTAAGGACAGCACACCCGAAACAGCTGACGAAACCACAACAACAGAAACAAAGTGGGAAAAGGCTAAGAAGACTTTCACAAAGTCAATGGTAACAAATCTTAAGAGCGTTATCACAAATGCAACAAAGACAACATCTTATACACTTGATACAGAGCTTGGCAAGTTCCTCTTTGCAGGCGTAAAGGCTCAGTATGGTATCGAGTATAAGGAAGGCGAAGAAAAGGGCGAAAGCGCTCCTGTGAACGATACATTCTTTGAAGATAAGGAATTCACAGCTGATGCTGATAAGAACATCGGCAAGTACTCCATGTCCATCTACTTTGTAACTGAAGCTGCTCACAGAGATGAAACAGTTCTTCGTAACGTAGGACACATTCTCTTCAAGGTTGATGCTGCAGGTACAAACGGTGCATACAAGACAAAGGCAGAAGCTAAGGCAGCAGCTGAAAAGCTCTATGAAGAAATCAAGGCTCAGCTTGTAGATAACAAGATTTCTAAAGAAAAGTTTGAAGAATTCGGCAAGGTAACACACGATTCTAACGTATTCTACGATAACGTTAATAAGGGTGATATGGTTGAAGAATTCGAAAATTGGCTCTTCGATGAAGCAAGATTTGAAGGCGAAATCGGTCTTGTTGAAACAACATACGGTTGGCACATTATGTACTTTGGTGGCGAAAGCGAAGAGACAGCTTGGAGACTTAGCGCTCACGAAGGTGCAACTGATGCTGATATTGAAGCTTGGTTCGAAGCACTTCCTTACGAAGTAACAATCAATAGCGATATCTTTGATAAGATTTTCTAATTAAAATTAATTAATAAATGGCACGGCTAGTCCGTGCCATTTTGGTAAGGATTTTTAGTATTATGGTACTTGAAAATAAACAAACAACAATAGCATACCGTTGCCCACATTGTGGAGCTGGAGTTATGAGTGCGATGGACATTTTCACTTTGTCTGCCCCTATGATTAAGCTTAAATGTGATTGTGGCGGCAGTGAAATGACTGTAATGAAGCAGAATGACGGTAAGATAAAGCTTACTGTCCCCTGTCTGTTTTGCCCAAAGCCACATAGCTTTTTGCTTAGTTCTAACATTTTCTTTGGAAAAGAGGATTTCTTTCTTCAGTGTCCTTATTCCGATATAGATATATGCTTCCTTGGTGATATGGATAACGTTAAAGCCAACCTTGCGCGTGGAGAATATGAGCTTATCAAGTTAATGGAAGAGCACGGAATTAATGATATTTCCGCATTCCACGATGCAAACTTAGAGAATGAGGATGAGGCGCTTGATTCAGAGCTTACGCAAAGTGTACTTTTTGTACTTTCGGAGCTTGAGGCGGAAGGGAAGATATTCTGTAAGTGCGAACACACACACGAAATCGACGAGGAAAAATACGGATTTGAGATCTTTTCTGACGGAGTGCTTGTGAAATGTCGCGATTGCGGCGCAGAAAGAAAAATTCCCACCGACAATTCACTCAATACTCACTCATTTTTAGATGCTGATGAATTATATTTAGAATAAAAAATCCACCTGCTTGCAGGTGGATTTTTTTATTGTTTATTTTGATTTTTTCTTTGGAATATAAAAATACAATAATGAAAATGCTAATAAAGTTATACTTAAAATTATTATTGTAAAAACAAGTGTGTTGTCACTTATTGGGTCTTGAATTCCTAACAAATCATTTTTGGGTTTGTCATGCTCAATTTCGTGAGCCATATCTTTGGGTCTAAGCTGGTCGTTTTCGATTTCAATCCACTCACTTATTTCATTGAAACGAATCGCATAAGCTTTTAGAGTGTAATTATTATCATTAGAGATGTCGATCGTGATGGGCTCTCTATAAAGCTTCCAATCTTCTATTATCGATCCGTTTTCGAAGATTGCATAGTAAATTGCAGCTCCGTTATTTGTCGAGCTTTTATCGACACCGTCTGCCGATTTGACAATTGAAGAAAGATAAATAACGGTATCGTTATCATTGATTTCAATTTGTGCTTCAATTGACGGAGCAACGTTATTTTCATCATTTATCAAATTTATAGCTTTGTTTGCAAACTTGCTGTTGGGGTTGTCCTCGGAATAAAGCTCGTCATAAGAACGCAGCCAAGCCATACACACCTCGGGGAAGTGGCATTGTGCAATAGCATTTATGTTATAAAGTAGAGTTCCAAGATGAATTTGTGTTGCTTCAAGGGCAACTGCGGTGTCATAATCCTTTGCGATGAAACTGAAAAGGAATGCAAGCAGGGTGTATGCCGATGCTTTCATTTTTTCGCCATCACCGGTTTGAGCAAAGTCGGTTATCTTTTTAACGGGAATACCACCGGGGTATTGAAGATCCCCATCTACGCAGTTCCAAAGTGAGTCTAAATGCTTTAGCTGTTCGCTTGGTGATAGCTCGTCCCATTTTTGAATTACATTGAGATAGAGATTTAAAAGCGTTCCGTAGTCTAATAGCAGATATTCAAGGCGATACATCATTACGTCTAATAATTCGTTGGGGTTTTCCATACCGAAAACAAGATCAAAGAAATATTGTATAGCCGATTCAAGAGTTACGAATTCTTGTCCTGCAAATTCTGTGTGTGAGGTATAATAATCACGAAAATCTTGATTATATTCACCGTTTTCAACTCTTGTGGCAGCCCAATATTGCAAATCATCAATGAAAAACTCAAGCCACTCTGCAATGGTTATCTCGTTGCCTCCTTCTATTTGCAAAAACATCGGGGAATTTAAAATCGCACTGAAATAATCCATGGTGGCAAGTGAAAAATAATCATAAAAAATGATGCTGTCGTCTATTGTTGCAAGATGTTGCATTGCCTCAAGGCGAATCTTATCATAATCGGCATTACCGAGTGCATAAGACTCGTTATCTGCGTGCGTTGTAACGGTAATTCCTGTCGGGGTTATATATGTGGATGTCTTTATTTCACCAGCATCTGTGCCGGGAACATAGTGGTCAACACCATATCGCTTGAAACCCATTTGCTTTGGTGCGACGTATGTAATCGGGTCGTTACGGTTGATGATGTTGTGGATATTGGCATAAATTCCGTTGTATGTCCATTCCTCATTTAATTCGGCAGCATCGGTTCCGCCCTTGGGTACTTCAAAGCAGTAAGCATAAATTGAATTGCCCGCTTCACCATATATGTCGGTCAGGCGCTTTGATGTTATATTCGCAACTGCGCTACCTCGTGAAAAGCCAACAAGCCAAAATTTAACTCTTCCTTCGTTTAATGCTGAAGAAATATCGAACGATGTGTTGGTGCTGATGTAATTTTGTATTTGTTTTATAACCGTGGTCGCAGGAGTAGCGAATCCGTATGCCTCTCCCGAGTCGGTTAAAGTAAAATTGCTGCCCCATTCCGAACCGTAATCATTGCCTCGAATGGCTATGGGAATGAGAATGTAGCTTTCGCCGTTAATAGATATTTCCTTTGATCCCATAATCATACCAATGGTGTCAAGGGTGGGCTTTGAGTCAAATCCGTTATTTACGTAAATATCTTCATCCTTGATGCCTATATCGGATAGTAATTGCTTTGCGTGACGGAATAGATTGGAATAATCACCACTCGGTATATTAAAATCCATGTCGGTTTTAGCTGCATTTGCAGCAGAGCTTGCAAGGGACAACGACATAGTGGCAAGGCTTGGATTGTAAATATGTGGAGCATCCGCAAAATATCCGTCAGAATAGAAGTACACGGCAGATTTGTTGGTCATTTTTCCGCCTTGGCAGTTGTATATACCTTCTTGAAGGTCATATTTGCCAAGATAACCGTTTTCTATTATGTGGTAACGCTCGCTAATTGGCACATCTATGGTGTCAAATTCGATTTCGCAATTAAAATTCGTTGTGCTTGTCCTAAGGTGTCTGTCATTTTTGCCGTCTTGGGTATTCCAAGACCAATATATAAATTGGTTTTCGACGTCGGACACTATGAATTTTGTGCTATAAACTCCCTCGGTTTTAGAAATTTGCAATGAGTCGAGAGCGTTTTTGGAGCTATCCCAACCTATATGGACTTCTCCAGAAGTGGGATATCCCGTTATTAAAGCCATTTGGTCATTGTTAGAGTGCAAATATAAATTGTTGGCTTCGTTGGTTGAAGTGTTGTTGGTTTTGTTGTCTTTTATTATCAAATCACCTGACAATGCAAGGGAACATTCAGGATTAACAAATACACCGCCTCCCAAGGAAGCAAAATTCTTTGTAACGATAGTGCTTGAAAGTGTGTTTTTATTTCCGTCAACGCATATTCCACCACCATTTTTGCTCGAGGTGTTACTGTCAATTGAACAATTTGTAATGGATGCCTCTGCATTTTTGGATAAGTAAATTCCGCCGCCGTTTTCACTTGCTTCGTTGTTGCTTATTGTTACATTTGAAACGTCAAACATCTTTTTGTTAATGAAGATGCCTCCACCGTTCTTTTCGGATTTGTTGTGGAGCACGTTTCCGCCGAGCATAAGACAGTTAATTCCTTGAACTGAAATACCACCACCGGAAGAATTGATGGCTTCGTTGTTTGCAATGTAGGTGTGCTCATTCATTTCAAGACGTCCCTTGTCATTTTGCAAACGTATTCCGCCACCACCATTTGCATCGGTTGTTTTGTTGCCTGTAACCGAAACACCATAGAGATACAAGGCTGAATTTTCTTGAATTTGAATGCCTCCTGCCGTGTTGCTACTGTATCCACCGGTGATTTTTGCGCTTGTGAATTGTGCATTTGTGTCGGCTTGCTTGCCACCATAAATTTTCAAGGTTGATTTTTCAATAACGAGAAAAACCTCTCCGTTCTTTTGCGGTGCATTTAATCCACGATCTATGGAATAGTCATTCATATATAAGTTTATTGTTTTGTATCTTTTGGTTGCAAGGGACTTTTCGGTTTTCCAATCAGAAAGAAGCAAGACATTTCCTTTTTGGCAGGCATCATCCCACGCTTCTTTGATGCTTGAATGGTATGTGCCATTATCATAATCGCCGTCAGCCCAAACGTATGCAACATAATTGCTTTCGTTCAGCAAAGCTGCTACGGGCAGTATGCAACTGAAAATAATTGTCAAAGTGAGTATGAATGCAATAATTGAACGCAAAATTTTTTTCATATTCCTTATCTCCTTTTAAGAGAATAATTTTTTATAGCAATACTTTTAGTTGAAGATACTTAAAGTGTTTAAATTTGTATTTATTGGTTTATTACATTATAATAGTTTTTCTCTTAGTTTGTCAAGAGCACTTTTCTCAATTCTGCTTACATATGAGCGAGAAATGTTTAATTTTTGAGCAATTTCCTTCTGTGTATAGCTTTTATTTAGACCATAAAGTCCGTATCTCATAGCGATTATTTGCTTTTCTCTTGCGTTGAGCGTGCTTTGAATAAGACGCAGAGCGCGTTCTATTTGAGTTTTTTTATCAAGCTCATCTCCAAGATCTTCGTTGGTTGAGATTATGTCCATATATGTCAAGGGATTTCCATCGCGATCAACATCTATGGTTTCGGCTAGCGATACGTCATTTGAACGTTTTTTTGACGATCTGAAATTCATTAATATTTCGTTTTGAATGCATCTTGCGGCATAGGTGGCAAATCTGATCCCACTTTCGATTTTGTATGTATCTACTGCCTTTACAAGCCCTATCGTGCCTATAGAAATCAAATCCTCGCTATCCAGAGCGTTTGAATAGTATTTGCGCACTATGTGAGAAACAAGGCGCAGATTGTGTAAAATGAGCTTTTGACGCGAATCTTCGCAACCGGCTTTTGCTAATAGGAAGTGCTTTTTCTCCTCCTCGGCAGAAAGAGGTGGTGGAAATTTGTTTGGTGTGGAAACCCCCAAAATTAAGTGGTATATATGAAATATGAAGCTTAAAATCAGCGTTAGCATAATTTCCTCCGTGTTGTTCAAATTTTGATTTATAGGGGAGATAGTTTGAATTTAAATTGCGGGAGGGGAGACCCCTCCCCTACGAATAGACAATATTATACATTGTAGGGGAGGCGTTTCGCCTCCCGTTCCAAACACAAACTAACTTTTTCTAACT
>JAZKZP010000099.1:0-20346 GCA_045612715.1 Eubacteriales bacterium | reverse complement strand
TATAAAAATATTTGATTTTGTTTGCACAAAGCCGCGAAAATTGATGTTTTTCCTTTATTGTGGACCGTCGAGGACGCCGGTCCCTACAAAAGTTAGTTTTATTGAAATGAAATATAAACATCCCCACAAATCAAAATTTGTAACTTCCAAGAAAAACAAAAGCCCCTCGAATTTCTCCGAGGGGCAATAATTATATTCTTTATACCGTAGAAATTTGATTATTCAAAACTAACTGTGATTGCCTTCAAATAATCATTTCCTACAGCAGTGATTGTGCAAACGCCATTTTCTACTACAACAGTAAAATTATCTGCGCTTGAGTATGCGCTTACGGATACCTGTGCACCGTCAGCCACGTTCAATGTAATGATTGTGCCTGTATTTACCTGTACCCAACCACCTTTGTTGTCTGCAAACTTGCCATTTGTAGCATCAACAGAGAGACCTTCATAAACACCTGTTCCACCCTGAATGTTTGCACCGGTTGCAGAGAGATCGATTGTGGTGTTTTCAGAATATACTATTGGGTAATTGATGGAGATTGCCTTCAAATAATCATTTGCTGTACATGTGATTGTGCAAATACCGTCAGCTATTACGATATCGAAGTTATCAGCGCTTGAATATGCAGTTACGGATACTTCTGCGCCCTCAAGTACATTCAATTTAATGATTGTACTTGTGTTTACCTGTACCCAACCACCATTGTTGTCTGCAAACTTACCGTTTGTAGCATCGATGGAGAGTCCTTCATACTTGCCAGTTGCACCCTGGATATTTGCGCCTGTTGCAGAAAGATCGATAGTTGTTGATTCTGCAAATACAACGGGATACTCAATTCCTATAGAGTAGAAATAGTTATTTCCTGTTGTATGGGAAATTGTGATTACGCAATCTGACCATGCTTCATAAGTGAAGTATTCATCTGTGATACCTTCAAAAACAAGATCTCCATCAGCCAAATTGTAGGATGTGTATCCAGAATAGCCGTGAACGGTAACAATAGCGCCCTCTCTAACTGCAAATGAGAATGAGCCGTTCTTTATCTGAGAGTTATCTCCACCGTTATCACCAATTGTGATACCTGAGAAATCAACAACGGAATCCTTATAGTTACCTGCAGAACCGAAATTGATAGTGAGGTCTTCTTCAATAAATTTAGGAAGCTTTACGTCAATATATGTGATATAGGACTTATTGTATGCAGGAGCTTCTTCAGTACCAACGTTCAGTGCTTCAATAATTACTGTTGTAGGATAAGCAGGAGTAAATACATACTGAGCATTTGCATTCATCTCAACGGTTTGACCGTCAACATAAACCAAAAGCTGACCGTAGTTTGTATCATAGCCCTGAATTGTAACTGTTGCAAGTGCGGGAGCTATAAAGATGATCTGAGAAGTAGCATCAAGCTGTGCGCCACCACTGTGGGTCTTGAAGGTGCCGGTAATAGACATACCGGGGATGGATTCAAGGATACCTGTTACGTCGCCTTCAACAGATGAACCACCGAATACGTACTTGCCTTCACCAAGAGGACATTCAATGATAATGCTGCAAAGGTAGTTATTGTCGAGACCCTCGTAAACTACTGTGCAGTCCTCAAAGAACATCGTAGAGCACATCTCGTTATAAACCAAGGTACTTTCCTCACCCTCTGCATAAAGCTTGAAGGAAGCGTAGCTGGTGTTTGCATAAGGAATAACCGTTACAACTGTACCTGCCTTAACCTTGAAGGAGATGGTACCTGTGATCTGAATTTCTGCGCCATTGTGTCTTACGTTACCTGTAATAGTAACCTTTGGGTTATTCTGTACAGCTGCAAGACCATCGGGTGTTGAGAAATCAAGAATTGTGTTCTTTGAAATTTCAGGACCTGCGTTGGGATCTTCGTAAGTAACCTTAACAGTAACACTCTTGCCCTCGTAAGAGATAACGATTTCATATTCGCCTTCAGCATTTATATTAACTGCAGAAGAATCAACTGTATATCCTGTTACGGGAATGATAGAATTATCAGAATAGTAAGCATTTACTACAAGTCCTTCAAGTGAAAGCTCTGTGCCAACTGTATAGTTAACGTTAAGTCCGCTAACCTTAATTTCGCTGAGCTCAGGAGCTGCGGGAGCTTCACTGTTAGGATCAATAATGATAGAGTAGAGGTAAAGGTCGCCTGTTGAAAGAAGAACTACCTCTGTTTCCTCAGCATAGTACTGAGAAAGCATATTAGCACTTGCTGTGCCAACACCGTTAAGTGTGAAATAATTGTAATTGGGATATGTTTCAACAGTAACTGTTGTTCCTGCCGCAACTGTGAACTTAATGAATGCGCCTGCCTTCATATTGAGGGCGTTAGCATTGGAGTTCCAAGCTACGTTGCCGTTTTCAGCACTGATGAGAAGTCCATCCCATTCGAGTGTTCCACCCTTGGCGATAGTTGTTGTTGTATCGAAGGTGTGAGAATTACCTGTTGCGCTTGAACCACCGTTAAAATAGTAGTAATCTCTATCGTCAACCTGAACTTCTGTTGACATAGGATTCCAAGGATCAAGATAGGAAACATTTCTATTAATAGTTCCAAAGATTGTTGCGAAATCTGCATAGAGAGCAGCTTCTTCAGCAGTAAGCATTCTCATACCTGCAACTGCTTCAGTAATAGCGCCTGCGCCTGTGTTGTTATATTCAACGAACTGTACTGTTGCATCAGTGGGCTTCGCGTTCATAGCAACGTATCTTTCATTCTTGCTTGTGCTGTAACCAGCTGTAGAGATATGTCCACCGATTTCAGAGTTAATGATAGCAACTGCCGCGTATGCGCCCCAAGGACGTCCGATAGCAGTTTTAGCGGGCTTTTCAGCCGTGCCGCCAACGCCCTCGTCAGCTGTGAACTTACATCCATCAAAGATAGCACCGTAAGTGATAGCATCACTTTCGCCCTTATTAGAGCCCTTGAATGCAGTAAGGTAACCCGCTGTACCCTGGTCGTCCTTAACTGTATCAACTACGTGGATTGTACAATCCTTAAAGTATGTTGTGTTGTTAGTACCGAAGATGAAATCGGTGTAACCTGAAATATATACGTTTTCGAAATACTGACGGCCTGTGAAGAGCTCGAGAGTATCCTGAATACCAAGAAGACGGCTATTCTTCATAATGAATCTATCCGCCTGAACGAGAAGTGCAAGACCTCTTTCAATTGCAAGACCTGCCGCATCCATTCTTTCCTGGCTATTCCAGTAGTTAGAAATTGTAATGTTTTCGATTACGCAGTTAACTGCGCTTTCTCTAATAGCAACTGTATGTGTAGAGTCAGTTGTATGTGTGAATCCGCCTGCGTCAACAAGGCCGTAGAGAGAATCCCATTCGATAACAACGTCCTCGGGCTTTTCGCCAAAGCCTTCAATCTTAAGGTTAGGAATTGTTATTTCAAGCTTTTCATTGTAGTAACCGGGAGCAATATAAATTGCCTTTTGAGTTGCAGGTTCTACGTGAGCAAGGAAGTCAAGCGCCTGCTGAATTGTTGAGAATACGTGGTAAGGACCACTGAGATATCCGCGAAGACCCAAATATGCAGGATCTACAAGTGCTTTAACAACACCGTCTGCATCGGGTGTGATCTGAACGTTGCAAACGTGAACTATAGTTGTTGCAGAAACACCATTTGCAGAAATTGTGAGTGTCTGCTCACCTTCCTCTGCAGAATTAAATCCTTCGATTGTATAATCCTCAACCTTGAATTCAAGGGAATCTTCACCGCATTTTGCAACTACGATAACAGAAAGTCCCTTTGTGTCAAGCTCTTCGCCAACGAAGTAGAATTCCTTAAAGCTGTGGTTATAGTAAACACCATTGCCTGCGCCTGTATTCTGCGCGAGCTTTTCAATAGCATCAAAGCCAAGAGTGATGCTTTCGGGAGCGAATACGCTAACCATGTATGTGATGGGTTCATAATCCTTGTATGTAATTGTTACAGGGAATTTGCCGGATGCTGTCATATCAACTTCACTTGTGTCTATAGTAACGTTTTCAAGTGCAAGAGAATCTGTCTTTCCGTTAGCAAATGTTGCGTTAAGGCGAATACCACTTACATCAAGAGTATCACCTACAAGGAAATCCGTCTTACCGGGAGTAACAAGCTCAAATCCGTTTTCGGGAGCGGTTGCTACTGTGCAAGCCAAATGGAGATAGAAAATATCCTGTGTACCACCGTTTTTACCACGTCCGATTGTCCAAACGCCTTCTGTTACCTCAATTTCAATCATAACAAGAGGACTGGACTGTGCATTACCAACGAATTCGATATCGTGTACTGTTCCGTCGGGAGCAGTAACCTTGATGAACTGCATATCAGCACCGCTTGAACCGTTCTGAACGATAAATTTAAGTGTACCAGGGCCGGGAACGTCAACCAAAATCTTATTTGCGTTTCCACCAATCTTTACGGATTTGTTATATTCAACGCCTTCATAAGTTTTTGTTCTGTTTCTTACTTCAGTTCCGTCAACGATTGTGAATTTGCCGTTGATATCGTCATCCGCACGAACGCCTGCCTCAAGGTCGCTGATATTAAGCTCATATTCAACGTCCTCAAACATTACATAACCGCAAGCATCACACTTGTAGTCGCCGTCTTCGTCCTTATGCTCTGTGCATACGGGGGGCTGAGGATCGCTAATTTCCCAGCCACAAATATCACATTTGCCGTCGCCGTCCTCATCCTTTTGCTGTCCACAGGGGGGAGGAAGCTCGAGACCAATACCGCAAATATCGCAGATTAAGTCACTGTTCTCGTCCTTATGGTCTTCGTCTTCGCATAAGGGAGGTTTGGGAGTATCGGGTTTTTCAAGCTCTGCTTCGCATCTGTCGCAAATGTAGTCGCCATCTGCGTCAACGTGATCTGTACATTCGGGTTGTGGTTTATTCTCACCCCAACCGAACAAGTCACAGGAAGCAAGAGTTGTCATAAGCATGCAGCTTATGATAAGAAGTGCTAAAAACTTTTTCATAGTGTTTTCCTTTCCTGATTATATAAAATTTTCCGCACTATTGCACGGCAAATAATCATCAAATTAATTCTACCATTATATTTTAGTTTTGGCAAGGGGTTTTTATAAACTTTTTATAAATTTTCACAATTTATTTCGCCAACATTGTGCATTTTTCATAATATCAATTCGCCAAAAATGGTAATTTTGACCACCTAAATTTTTCGTCTTTAGTTTTTCAAAAATTTTGATAAATAATTATAATTTTTTAGCCATTTAAGTTAGTTGATTTGATATTACAATTCACAAACATCCGCAAATTTCGTCAAAATATATATAAAACAAAATGAACATGTTATTTTTTAGTCATATATCCCAATATTATATCTTTTCCTATGAGTATATTGACTTTCGGTGATAATTGTGATAAAATTAACAATGTCAGAAATAATTTTTACATTTGGAGGTTTTATAAAGATGGCAAGATTTACTCTCCCCCGCGACCTCTTCCACGGAAAAGGTTCGCTTGAAAACCTTAAGAATCTTAAGGGTAAAAAGGCAGTCATCGTTGTTGGTGGCGGTGCAATGAAGAGAAACGGTTTCCTTCAGAGAGCTGAGGACTATCTCAAAGAAGCAGGAATGGAAGTTAAGATTATTGAAGGCGTTGAGCCCGACCCTTCCGTTACTACAGTAATGAACGGTGCAGCTCTTATGGCTGAATTCGAGCCCGACTGGATCGTTGCAATGGGTGGCGGTTCTCCCATCGATGCTGCAAAAGCTATGTGGATCAAGTATGAATATCCCGAAATCACATTTGAAGAAATGTGCGTAGTATTCGGTATCCCCGAACTTCGTCACAAAGCAAAATTCGTTGCTATTCCTTCTACATCCGGTACAGCAACAGAAGTTACAGCTTTCTCTGTAATCACAGACTATGACAAGGGTATCAAGTATCCTCTCGCTGACTTCGAAATCACTCCCGACGTTGCAATCGTTGACCCCGACCTTGCAGAAACAATGCCCGCAAAACTTGTTGCTCACACAGGTATGGACGCTATCACACATGCAGTTGAAGCATACGTTTCAACAGCTAACTGCGAATTCACAGATCCTCTTGCAATCTTCGCAATCACAATGATTCAGAGAGATCTTGTTGGCTCTTACAATGGCGATATGACAAAGAGAGCTTCTATGCACAATGCTCAGTGTCTTGCAGGTATGGCATTCTCTAATGCTCTTCTTGGTATCGTTCACTCAATGGCACACAAGACAGGTGCTGCATTCGATGACTTTGGCGCACACATCATTCACGGTGCCGCAAATGCTATGTATCTTCCTAAGGTTATCGCGTTCAACGCTAAGAATGAAGTTGCAAAGGCTCGTTACGGCGTAATCGCTGACTATATGTGTCTTGGTGGTGCAAACGATGTCGAAAAGGTTGCTAACCTTATCGCATTCCTTCGTCAGATGAACAACGACCTTAACATTCCTCAGTGCATTAAGAACTACGGCGCTGATAGCTATCCTTGCGAACAGGGCTTCGTTCCTGAAGAAGTATTCCTTGCAAGACTTCCCGAAATCGCAAAGAATGCAGTTGCAGACGCTTGCACAGGATCCAATCCTCGTCAGCCTTCAGTTGAAGAGATGGAAAAGCTCCTTAAGTGCTGCTACTACGACCTTGAAGTTGATTTCTAATATAGCTTCATATAATATTATTAATAAAACCGCCGAGCAATCGGCGGTTTTTATTGACAAATTCCGACTTTTGTGATATACTCAATAAAAACTCACCAAAGGAAATTTAAACCATGAAACATCCAATGCTTATCGGAATTGCAGGCGGCACAGGAAGCGGAAAATCCACCTTTGCAGATCGCTTGCTCGCACTTTTCCCAAATGAAATAACCGTTATCTCGTATGATAACTACTATAAACCCCAAGATCATCTTGAATTTGAAGAAAGAATAAAAACAAACTATGACTGCCCCGATGCACTTGATACCGATTTGCTTGTGAAACATCTACGTGCGCTTCAAAATGGTGAAACGGTTAACGTTCCAAATTACGATTTTAAGTTGCACACAAGAAAGACAGAAATGACTCGCCTTGAAGCATCTCCCATTATTATCGTTGACGGAATTTTGACATTCCACGACGAGCGACTTCGTGAGATGTTCGATATAAAGATTTTCACCGATGCCGATGCAGACGAGAGAATTTTGCGTCGCCTTCGTCGTGACGTGCGTGAGCGCGGACGTGATATTGACGGTGTTATTAATCAATATCTTGGCACGGTTAAGCCAATGCACGGAATTTACGTTGAGCCAACAAAGAAATATGCTGACATCATCATCAACGGTGGCAAGAACAAAACCGCACTTGACATCGTTGCAACAAGAATTGCGAAATGGCTTGAAGAATAAAAAATAGACCACTCGAAATTTCGGGTGGTCTTTGTGTTTCAATTTTTGATTTATAGGGGAGATAGTTTGAATTTAAATTGCAGGAGGGGAGCCCCCTCCCCTACGAATAGACAATATTATACATTGTAGGGGAGGCGTTTCGCCTCCCGTTCCAAACACAAACTAACTTTTTCTAACTCCCCAATAAATCCCAATTCATCATCAAAAAACGAGCATCAATCGATGCTCGTTTTTGATATTTATGGATTATATTCAACTTCATAATTTGAAAATCCCGAAGATTTTACGCGCGTGCCGTCTTCAAGAACCCAATGCGCTTCAACTCCATCAAGGGATTCTATAAGCGCCATTCCGTCCTCAAGTGACATACAGAAAAGTGCAGTTGACAATCCGTCACCATCTGCCGAATTTTTGCAAATGATAGAAACGGACACAAAGCCCTTCGCCGGCATAAGAGTTTCTCTATCAATAATGTGATGATATGCCTCGCCATCAACTATATAATATCTCTGATACGATCCACTTGTAACGATGGTCTCACCCGCAATACCTAAATATGCAAGATACGGATTTTCTTCGTCATCAAACGGGGTTTCAATTCCAGCCAACCATTTATCGCCGTTCGCTTTAGTACCAATAGTACGAATATTACCGCCAACATTGATAACATATCCCGTTATTCCCTTTGATTCAAGCATCTGCGCTACCATTTCAACGGCATAGCCCTTGGCAATCGCGCCAACGTCAAGCTTCATCTTAGGATCTGCAATATATACGGTGCAGTTTTCCTCATCAATAATCAAATCGTCTATATTTGTATGCTTTGCCGCCTCTTGCAGTTCTTCCATAGGAGGAAGCTCGCCAACGCCCCAGTTATCATCCGCTTCGCTTCTGTAGTCGTGCCAAATGGAAAGCACACTTCCCATCGCAATATTCATTTCTCCGCCAGTCACGTTATACATTTTCTTTGCATAAAGAAGCATGTCTATGATTTTGCGGTCAACGGTAATAACTTTATGCTCGCCATCAAAAAGCATATTTATAGTGCGAAGATTATTAATTTCTTCATAGGAATTATATATATCAAAAAGCTTATGATATTCTTCAAGCAAAGCAAAGATTTCCTTTGTTACCTCGTCGAAATCATCGCCGGAATATTCGTATCCACTAATATGAGTAACTGTGTCAAAATAGCTCCAAGCATAAGTTTTAAACTCTTTCTTTTGTGGCCAAAATTTAATCACAAGTACCACAACCGCCATAAGCAAAAGCAAAACAATTGCGGATATTATTAGTTGTTTTTTTCTCATTATAACCTCTAAATTCAAGAAAAGGGAGGATATCCTCCCTTTTCATTTATGCAAAAATTAAATTATCTTGCGTTTGTAACGGACTCAGCAACTACTGCATTGATACCACCAATGTAGATTGTGCATCCTGCTGCCTTAAGATCGTCTGTAAGTTGAAGACCGGAAATTTCAGCACCTGTCTTACCAAGAACGAACTTAGAATAGTTAGCAGACTGAACATACCATTCTGTCTTGATGGGAGAAGCAGGAATCATTGCATAAAGATCCTTGAGCTCTCTCTTTGTCATAAAGCCCTTATCATCAGCACCTTCTTTATTGAATGTACCAACAGTAGCCTTTGTAACTTCACCGTTAACTACAACAACGTTGGGCTGGTATGCGTCGTTAAGAGTAGCAACTACCTTACCGTCGATAACTACGCTTGCTGCGAATTCAACGTTCAACTTAACTGTGTAGTTCTTATCATCTGTAGCAGAAGACTTATCGTTAGCGCTGTTTACGCCAAGACCAAGCTTGAATTCCTTGTCTGTCTTGAATGTCATACCCTGCTCATCGCGGCAAGCCTTAACAACAGCTGCCTTGAAATCAACGATATCCATTGTGCAACCTGCGGAAAGAACGGGATCGTTAGAAACCATATGAGAACCATTGGGAACTACTGTCAAAGCTTCAACTTCTGCAGCTGTCTTACCAACTACGAAAGCTTCGAATGCTTCAGCCTGTTCATACCATTCCTTGTTAATGCCGGAAACGGGCTTCATTTTGTAATCTTCCTTAAGCTCTTTCTTGGACTGAAGAACGCTGAATACCAACTCGCCCTTTGTTGCATCGAACTTATACTTATTCTGTGCAACGTCAAGACGGCAAGCAACGATCTTACCAGCTTCGTCAACTACTACTGTAGCAACTGTAAGGTTTGTCTGGCTAGCGTTGTGTGTACCAGCTACAGCACCCATACCAAGCTTGTACTCTTTTTCTGTGGGTTCAACGGGCTTTTCTCCACCAAGAAGAACAACACCGAGAACAACTGCAACAACGAGTACTACCGCAACGATTGCGATAACTAAAATCTTTTTGTTTTTCATTGTCAAAAAACTCCTTTAAAATAATTTTTTGGCATTTGCCATTCTTTATTATACCAAATTTTTCTGCTTTGTCAATAGAATTTTAAAATATTGACCTAAAAGCATCAAAATAATTAACATTTTTTGTTTTTTCACATTTTTATCTTTTCTAAACGCTTGTGCATAAGCGCACCGCAAAGACCGATGAATATTCCCGCGATAGTTCCTGTTATTGACAAAACTATCATATAATATCCTATTTCAGATGTTTGCAAAAGCAAAACTGCAACTATCATTTGTCCAACATTGTGCATTATAGCACCCGCAACACTGACGCCAACAGTTGAAAGAAAATCAAGTTGTTTAAGTATTGCCATAGCAGCAAGACTCAAAACTGCCCCCGCAAGACTATACCAAAGCATCGTAATATTACCAAAAAGCATTGTTACAATAGCAAGTCTAACAAGCGACACGATAGCTGCTTCTTTTATTCCAAAACGATAAAGAATGAGAATGATTACAATATTGGGCAATCCCATTTTGATTCCCGGGACTGCTGTGAAAATTGGCGGCAAGAGCATCTCTACATAGGACAAAAGAAGCGCAAGAGAAGCAAAAAGCGCCAAAAAAGTTATTTTTTTAGTTCTTAAAGAATTCTTTCTCACAATTTTTTCTCCTATGATATAACATCAAGTCCGCCGTCATCTTTTTCGTCGCCCTCTATAGAAACAACTACCTTATTGGGAAGGCAAATTATGCTTGAACCGCTGAATCTTATCGGTCTGTGTGACGAGCAAACTCCATCCGGACAACTTGCTTCCTTTATATATGCAGTTCCATTTTCTATAACAAGGATGTTGTGACCACGTTCGGTTTTTATCTCAACAATTCTATCTTGTTCAAGTGAGTACGTACCAAAAAGTTGACCATCAACGGTAACTTTAACAGTACTTCCCTCTTTTCTAAAAAGAAGAATACAACCGCCTATTATTACGAGCACCAAAATCAGAGCGGCAATAAAGATTATGTCGTTTTTAATTTTTTTGTTATTTTTATTCTCTGTCATTTTGATACCTCGCTTTCGATTTTGTTTTTTCGGGGCGGTGTGAACACCGCCCCTTTAATGTTTTTATTAAGTAAAGCTTACGTCCTTAAGACATTTTGTGGGACAAGCTGCTGCGCACGCGCCACAACCTGTGCACTTTTCGTAATCAACGATTGCGTTATTGTCAATAACTGTGATAGCACCGTTAGGACAAGTCTTTTCGCACTTCTTACAGCCGATACAAGCATTTGCACAATGCTTACGAGCATCAGCGCCCTTTTCCTTATTGGAGCAGAAGTTAGCAACAACTGCATCCTTAGGAAGCATAGTAATTACGTGCTTAGGACAAACCTTAGTACAAGCACCACAACCGATACAAGCTCTGGGGTCAACGTGAGCAATTCCGTCCTTGAGGCAAATTGCATCTGCAGGACATACGCTTACGCAGTCGCCACAGCCAACGCATCCGTAGATACAAGAACCACATCCACCGAAAAGCATATTTTCTGCTACGCAATTCTGCATACCGTCGTAAACTGCCTTGGGAGATGTTGCTTCGCAAACACCATTACAATGAACAAACGCTACCTTGGGAGCAGCCGCTTCAGCTTCAACACCGAGAACTTCAGAGAGAGCTGCAACAGTGTCAGCGCCACCAGGGATACAAAGATTGGGAGCTGCTCTGCCTTCAGCTACTGCTTTAGCATAGTCATCACAACCCTTAAATCCACACGCACCACAGTTTGCACCGGGAAGTGCGCCTCTAACAGCTTTTACTGTAGGATCATCTTCAATACCAAAGAAATGTGTAAAGAGTGCAAGTGCGATACCAAGAACAAGTCCAACACCTGCTACTACGAGGAAAGCTGTCAATATAGCTACAAAATTCATATTTTCAACCTCCTATTAAGCAAAAAGCTTTTCAACGATTCCTGCAAAGCCCATAAATGCAAGAGACAAGAAGGATGCCGCAACAAGTGTGATTGCAACTCCTCTAAAGGGCTTCGGAACCTTTGTTTCATCAATTCTGGAACGAACACCTGAGAAAAGAACCATTGCAAGCAAGAAACCAACACCTACACCGAGTGAGCTTACCATGGACTCAAGGAAGTTGTAACCATCATTGATATTGTTAATAGCAACACCAAGCACCGCGCAGTTTGTTGTAATCAAAGGAAGATATACACCAAGTCCTGCATGGAGCGAGGGGATGAATTTTTTAAGAACGATTTCAAGCATCTGAACAAGAGATGCGATGATAACGATGAAAACGATAGTCTGCATATATCCAAGGCCAAGAGGATCAAGGATATATTTCTGAATGGGCCATGTTGCAGCAGTTGCAAGAAGCATAACTGCAGTAACCGCAACACCCATACCGGATGCCTGGTCTATCTTCTTGGATACGCCAAGGAAGGGGCAAATACCAAGGAATCTAACCAAAACGTAGTTGTTAACCAATACGGCTGACAACAATATTACAAGCATACTTTTAATAGCTTCCATTTATGCTTCCTCCTTTTCTCCACCGCAAGCGGCAGGATTACAAGTTGCACGAGAAGGACAACCCTCACAAGAGAAGGATCTCTTCTTGGGTGCCTTACCATTAGTAATAATGTAAACAACAGCAATAAGAAGACCGTAAACAAGCAAACCACCGGGAGCTTTTGAAAGGAAGCCGATCTTATAGGGCTCAAGGAAAGGAATTGCAATACCTGCAAATGCCGCAGAACCAAGAACCTCACGAACTACTGCCATTGAAACAAGAGCAAGTGTAAAGCCAAGACCCATACCAACACCGTCAAGTGCGCTCTTACCAACTGTATTCTTACCTGCGAACATTTCTGCTCTACCAAGAATTACACAGTTAACAACTATAAGAGGAAGATACACACCAAGAAGCGTATACAAATCAGGCAAGAATGCTTGAACTACCATCTGAACGATAGTTACAAAGCCCGCAATGATTACGATATAAGAAGGAATACGAACGCTGTCGGGAATTACTTTACGAAGGGCGGAGATGAGCATATTTGAGCAGATAAGAACTATCATTGCCGCAATACCCATACCGAATGCGCCGAATACGTTATTCGTAACGGCAAGAGTAGGACAAGTACCCAAAACGAGTACGAATACGGGGTTTTCTTTAAGAATACCCTTTGTTATGATAGAAAGATTGTCATTCTTACTCATTAGTTTGTACCTCCTTCAAAAATTTTAACTGCATTGAATGCATTCATAATAGCTACCTTATAGCCTGTTGATGTAACGGTAGCACCACTGATAGCATTAATATCGGAAACATACTCTGTTCTTTCAGAGTTAGGATACATGGATTCACCCATATCTATGTCAGTTCTTGTATCGGTATAATCACCCTGTGTCTTACCTTCAAACTGAGTATAGAACCATTCTTCTTTACAAGCATCACCAAACTTAGGAGTTTCGTTCTGATAAACTGTTATACAAGAAATCATCTTGCCTTCAGCAGTGATAGCAACACGAATCAAGATATACTCATCAGAAGAGTTATATTCACCGTGTTTACCCCAACCTTCAGCCTGAACTTCCAATACGTAAACACCAGCATCAGTTACCTTTGCAGATTTAATTCTCTTAGAAAGTCCTTCAAATGTTGAAAGGTCAAGATCTGTAAATGTTGTTGCCTTGATTGTTGCAACTGCATTAGCAGCAACTTCGTTTGCTTCGCCAACAACATTGCCTTCAGCATCAACACCAATGAATGTTTCACCGATCACAACAACGTGACCTTCACCTGTCTTGGCTGTGTAGATTGCATCAACACCCTCAACAACCTCTACAAAGAAGTGCTTATCAAATTCAACGCCCTCTGTACCGAGTGCTGCGTTAAGATTATCATTAAGAATCTGTGCGGGATCACGAAGGTCAACTTCTCCACCACCAAGGATTACTGCTGCGTTAAGTGCGTCCTTAATTGCTGCGCGGTATGCCTTTGTAGAAACTGTACATCCTGCAACTGTATCAACACCGTCGATAGTTGTGAGGTCGGAGCCATTGTAATGACCCTTACCATCAAGTGCAGGAAGATGATCAGCACCGTAACCGGATGATTCCTGGTTAGTAATAACCTTTGTACCTGTAACCTTGCCTTCAGCATCAATACCGATCATTGCAACGTTACCGGGATTAAATCCAGCAAACTCAACCTGGAATACATAACCACCGTTGCTTGCCTTATTTACTTCCTTAATACTTGCAGGAAGCGCATATGTTGAAATATCAACCTTTTCAAATGTGCCGCCATTGGGCATTACTTCAAGAAGCGCACCACTTGCTGCTGCCTGCTGCTGTTCCAAAATAATTGGAGCTGTAATTTCATAACAAACTGCAAGTGCAACAGAAACTATCGCACAAATGCAGAAGAGAGTAAGAATACTTTTCAAATGCTTTTTCATGCCTTCTTACCTCCAAACACTTTATGTGCTGTGAACTTATCAATGTAGGGTGTAAGGATATTCATAATGAGAATAGCGAAAGACACGCCTTCAGGATAAGAACCAAAATATCTAATGAGGAATGTAAGGAAACCGCAACCAAGACCGAATACAACCTTACCCCAAGGAGTAACGGGGCTTGTTACGTAATCAGTTGCCATAAAGATAGCACCGATGAGAAGTCCGCCTGAAAGTGTAAGCGCAAGTGCTTTCATTACGTCACCTTCCATAAGAAGTGAGAACACGAACACGCTACCGATATATGTTACAGGAAGCTGCCATGTAATAACACCACTAACAAGGAGATAAAGGAAACCAAACAAAAGCGCAAGAGCACAAGTTTCACCTATAGAACCACCGTGGTTTCCAAGGAAGAGCGCCTTAAGGCTAAGCTCATTGCCTTCAGCGATCTGTACAAGAGGAGTTGCTCCTGCAACAGCATCTGGCAAAATTGAAGAAGCTGCAGTACCAACACTTGCAAAAGAAACGAGCATAAATACTCTTGCTGTGATTGCAGGGTTAACTACGTTATAACCAAGACCACCAAACAAGCACTTAACAACGATGATTGCAAATGCAGAACCAACTACACATTGCCAAAGCGGAATGTTAGCAGGAAGATTAAGAGCAAGAAGCAAACCTGTTACAGCCGCGCTATAATCACCGATTGTCTGCTCTTTTTTTACGATGTAATTAAACAATGCTTCAAAACCAACGCACGCGCCAACGCAAATTGCGATTACAAGGATAGCGCGAAGTCCGAAGATCATAATACCTGCACCAGCGGCAGGAGTAAGCGCAATCAAAACGTCGCGCATAATATCGGATGTGCTTCTTCCACAGTGAACGTGGGGAGAAACAGACATATGCAATAATTTACTCATTATTTATTTGCCTCCTTTGCCTTTTCTTCTTTCAAAAGCATTTTTGCAAGCTTATTTGTCTGTACCAAGGGGCGGTGTGCGGGGCAAAGATATGCACAGCTTCCGCATTCCATACAAGACTCAACCATAAGCTTTTCAAGAGCTTCAACATCTCTCTTTGCATATGCTTTTTCAATAGCGGCGGGAGCAAGTCCCAAAGGACAGTTATTTGTGCATTTTCCGCAACGGATACAAGCAGTTTCCTTGGGGAATCTTGTTTCCTCTTCAGAAAGAACAAGAACCGCACTTGTAGTTTTAAGAACAGGTGTATCAAGAGAAGGAACAGAGATACCCATCATAGGTCCACCAACTACAACCTTCTCAGGTTCGCCCTCAAGTCCACCGCAGAACTCAACAAGCTCTGCAAGAGAAACACCAATAGGAGCAAGAACACACTGAGAATTCTTTACACAACCACCGTCAACTGTAACGAATCTTTCAACAAAGGGCATACCTGTCTTAAGATAGTTACCAATAGCAGCAACCGTGGTTACGTTAGTTACAAGGCAACCATGATCGATAGGATGCTCGTCTGCAGAAAGAGTTTTGCCAAGTGTGTGGAAAAGAATAGCTTCTTCACTACCGTGAGAATAAGTTGAGGGGAATGCCATAACTTCAGAACCAAGAATATGGGATGAAAGCTCCTGCATCTTTTCAATAGCAGCCTTTTTGTTGTCACCAACACCAATAATAATGCGCTTGATACCAAAATGATTCTGATATGCCTTAAGAGCATATTCGATATCGTCAACTTTTTCGTTCATAGTGTGATCGTCACTTGTAATAAAGGGCTCACACTCTGTACCATTAACGATAAGCACTTCAAGCTGAGAAAAATCAATATCAAACTTGAAGCTTGTGGGGAAACCTGCACCACCAAGACCAACAACTCCGCTATTGCGGATAGCATTAATTAAGTCATCGCGGCTGTTTACAACAGGGGCAACGAATTCTTCGCAAGCCATTTCTCCATCAGATGTGATCACAACTGCAGGAACAGTTTTGCCGGATGCTGTAACGTAATCAGCAATCTTCGTTACTTTTCCGGAAACACTTGCGTAAACAGGAGAAGAAAGCTCTCCATTTTCTTTAGCAACCAAGGTTCCAACCTTAACAAGATCGCCCATCTTTACAACGGGTACAGCAGGCTCACCTTTGTGCATCTGCATAGGAAGAGTAACGACACTTGCATTACCCATCTTTACAGATTCAGCACCTGCGGTATTCTTTCTAAGCGGAACAGGAATGCTATTCATAAAAAAAGACATAAACAATCCTACCTTTCGTTTATATTTAAAAAACTTTTTTATTTTATAATCAAGGTACAAAAGACCCAAAATTATCATTTTATTATATCACAGCAAATTTTATTTGTCAATAAAAAAGTACATATTGACAATATTTTAATATTTTATATAAAAATTTACTCTATTTTTCTGTAAAATTCAAAATAAACCTTGACTTTTGTCACATTTCAAACTATAATAAGTTGAAATTTGTTATAGGAGATTAAAAAAGATGCACACACTTCACGATATATCCCAAACAATCATACCCATAATTGTTTTTATTCTTGAACTTATGGGCGTTTTCATCGTTTTTTGGACTTGTATAAAATCCTTTTGGGAGTATATCCAAAACACATTTATGAAAAAGCACAATGCTATTCAAACACACCTTGCAAAAGGTCTTGCAACAGGTCTTGAATTCAAGCTCGGTGCTGAAATTCTTAAAACACTTATAGTTCACGATCTTGACGAATTATTGGTAGTCGGCGCAGTATTTGCTCTCAGAGCTCTTATGAGCATTCTTATTCACTTCGAATTGAAGCACACCCACGATTCCGACAAAGATGATTAATACACAAAAGCAGGAAGAAATAAAACTTCCTGCTTTTTATTGTTAATTTTTAACTTATATTCTATTATTTGGAAAATTTTTTTATTGATTAATGCAAAAATACAAATTTCGTTAAAAAAGTAACAAATTTGTATTGACTTTTTTATTTCATTGTAATATAATATAACGGTGTGCGTTGCACCTTTTATGGTTATCAATTTTACTTTAAATAAATAAAAGAGGTAGAAAACATGTACAAAATTCTTAGAAAGAAAGTCCTCAATCCCACAGTAACACTTATGGATGTTGAGGCACCCCTCGTTGCTAAAAAAGCAGAGCCCGGTCAGTTCATCATTCTTCGCGTTGACGAAGACGGTGAAAGAATTCCCCTTACAGTTGCTGACTTCGACCGCGAGGCAGGTACAATCACAATTATTTTCCAGATTGTTGGTTCAACAACAGAAAAGCTCAACCGTCTTGAAGAAGGCGAATACATTCACGACTTTGTTGGCCCTCTTGGAGTTCCCTCTCACACAGAAGGTCTTAAGAAGGTTGCAGTTGTAGGTGGTGGCGTTGGTTGCGCTATTGCATATCCCATCGCAAAGAAGCTTCATGCTCTTGGTGCTGAAGTTCACTCAATCATCGGTTTCAGAAACAAGGACCTCGTTATCCTTGAAGATGAATTTAACGCAGTAAGCGACGTTCTTGAAGTTATGACAGACGACGGTTCTCACGGAACAAAGGGTCTTGTTACAAATGCTCTTCTCGGTCTTATCGAAGAAGGTCACAATTACGACGAAGTAATTGCTATCGGTCCCCTTGTAATGATGAAGTTCGTTTGCAAGCTCACAAAGGAATATAACATTCCCACAGTAGTTTCTATGAACCCCATTATGATCGACGGAACAGGTATGTGTGGTGGTTGCCGTCTTACTGTTGGTGGTCAGACAAAGTTTGCATGTGTTGACGGTCCTGACTTTGACGGTCACCTTGTTGATTTCGACGAAGCAATCGAGCGTTCAACAATGTACAAGGGCTTCGAAAGACAGAAGCACGAAGAAACATGCAATCTCTTCAAGAAGGAGGTACAATAATATGCCTAACATGAGTCTTAAAAAGAATGAAATGCCCGTTCAGGACCCAATGGTCCGCAATGGCAACTTCCTTGAAGTAGCACTTGGTTACACAGAGGAGCAGGCAGTTAACGAAGCAGAAAGATGCCTTAACTGTAAGAATAAACCCTGCGTTGGCGGTTGTCCCGTTGCTATTGATATTCCCGCATTTATTATGAAGATAAAAGAGAGAGATTTTGAAGGTGCATACCAGATTATCTCTCAGAGCTCTGCTCTCCCCGCAGTTTGCGGACGCGTTTGCCCCCAGGAAACACAGTGCGAATGCAAGTGTGTAAGAGGTATTAAGGGTGAACCCGTTGCTATCGGACGTCTTGAAAGATTTGTTGCTGACTGGCACAATGCTCACGCAACAGAAAAGCCCGTAGCTCCCGAATCCAATGGTCACAAGTGCGCTATCATCGGTGCAGGTCCTTCAGGTCTTACTTGTGCTGGCGACCTTGCAAGAATGGGTTATGAAGTAACAATTTTCGAAGCACTTCACCTTGCAGGTGGTGTACTTGTTTACGGTATCCCTGAATTCCGTCTTCCAAAGAAGATTGTTCAGAGAGAAATCGAAAACCTTCAGGCACTTGGTGTTAAGGTTGAAACAAACGTTGTTGTTGGTAGAACAATCGAAATCGATGAACTCTTCGCTATGGGTTATGAAGCAATCTTTATTGGCTCAGGTGCAGGTCTTCCCAACTTTATGAATATCCCCGGTGAAAACCTTAAGGGTGTTTACTCTGCAAACGAATTCTTGACAAGAGTTAACCTTATGAAAGCTTACCTTCCCGGCTCTGATACACCTATCAAAGAAAGCAAGAACGTTGCAATCGTTGGTGGTGGTAACGTTGCTATGGACGCAGCACGCTCTGCAAAGCGTCTTGGCGCAGAAAACGTTTATATCGTTTACCGTCGTGGTATGGAAGAGCTTCCTGCTCGTAAGGAAGAGGTTGAACACGCTGAAGAAGAAGGAATCATCTTCAAGACACTTACAAATCCCGTTGCTATCATCGGTGACGAGCATAAGTTCGTTACAGGTATGAAGTGCGTTGAAATGGAACTTGGTGAGCCCGATGCATCCGGCAGACGCCGTCCCATCGTTAAGCCCGATTCTGAATTCGTTCTTGACGTTGACTGTGTAATCATGTCCATCGGTACAAGCCCCAACCCCCTTATTAGAAACACAACAAAGGGACTTGAAACAAACAAATGGGGTTGCTTTATCGCAGACGAAAACGGTCTTACATCTCGTGAAGGCGTTTACGCAGGCGGTGACGCTGTTACAGGCGCAGCAACAGTTATTCTTGCTATGGGCGCGGGTAAGACAGCTGCTAAGGCAATGGATGAATACATTAACAGTAAATAATTTAATGTAAATACATAAAACCGATACGGAAATAATCCGTATCGGTTTTTCTATCTCAATGTATTTTAGATGAATTTTCAACCAAACAACATTAAACAACTATCGGTTGAGGGATAATTCTCCATTTAGTTGATAAAATGATACCTTTTTCAACTGTTCTTATCTTCATTTTACGGTATTACAATGTTATAATAACAATGTCGGTTACATAATTTAACCGATAAATAAAAACAATAAAAATGAAAAGGAGTTTTGAATATGAACACAACTTTAGGAAAAAGAATTGCTGCTCTTCGTCACAAAAATCAATTAACACAAGACGAACTTGCGGAAAAACTCGGCATAAGCTCTCAAGCCATAAGCAAATGGGAGAATGATCAAAGTTGCCCCGATATTTCTTCACTTCCACTTCTTTCAAAAATACTCGGTATAAGCACCGACGAGCTGCTCACAGGCAAAAAAGAGGAAGATAATAGAGTTAGAATGTTGCCAGAAAACGAAAGAAAAAATATTGATGATATGTTATTGCGAATAGTAATAAACGGTAAGAATGGTGATGTGGTGCGTGTAAATCTTCCGCTTTCTGTAATAAAGGTGGTAATCGATAGCGGACTTAACATATCGCGCCTTTCAGGGAATGAGGCACTGAAAAATGTCGACTTGAATATGATTTTCAATATGGTACAACAGGGTGCGGTGGGCAATATTGTAGATATTGAAGATAAAAATGGCGATACCATTCAACTATTTGTAGAATAATGTATGATAATAAAGAAAAATAATCACGCCGTTTTTCT
>JAZKZP010000098.1:0-37053 GCA_045612715.1 Eubacteriales bacterium | reverse complement strand
AGCGAAGAATCTCGGCACAACTTCCCTCAAGGATGACGCAAAAGATTATTGCGATAGAATCTCTTAAGGACACAAGGACTGCTCCAGAATGACATCTAAAGATGTCCTGCGCGCCGCAACGATAGAATCTCGCGCGGAAATTGAACGAAATCATACAATAAAAACCGTAGGGACGACATTTTCGAACAAAAGTCAATCAACACAAAAATCCCCCTTTTTCAAGGGGGATTGATTTTTTATTCAATAATAAGCTTATCTCCGTCAAGATGATATTTAGCAACGATTGGATAAACCGTGTTCCAAACCACTTCTTTAGCATCGGTGCGCCACGCGTGGAAGAAAATGAGGTTTTCCTCTTCAATGATTGAGCAATGTCCCATTCCCATAAACTCCTCGTTTCTTGAAATCACAGGCTCTGCCTGTTTTCTCCAAGAGGACACGTCCATCGGGTCATCCCCCACAAGTTCAAGAAGTGCGATGCAATAATGCTCTGTCCAAGAGCCTGCGCCTGAATACGCAACAAAGGTTCTGCCTTCAGTTTTAAATGCGAACGGTCCTTCGTTGATATAGGGTGCTCCGTCATCTCTACCGTTACCGCCAAGCTTTTCCCACTCGTATTCGGGATGAGAAAGCATAACCCTCTCGCCCTCAATTTCAGTTGGGCTCTTAAGCTTTGCTATGTAAATATTCTGCTCGATATTTTTATCTCCTTCCCAACCCGACCAAACGATATACATCTTGCCGTTGTGATGAAGAATATTTCCGTCGATTGCCCATTTGTCCGTGGGGTCGGTAATCTTGCCAAGCATTTTATACTCTGCAAGTGGATCAGAGGATCCGTTTGAGAGAACGTACATACGGTGGTGATAGTTATCACCGTCATCACAGGCAACGTAGATATAGCACACACCGTCGATTATGTGAAGCTCGGGTGCCCACACCTCGTGCGCGTATTCTTCTTTATCGGGAGTCCAAACAAGCTTGCTTTCAGCCGTTTCAAAGCCCTCAAGCGTTGCTGATTCAACAATATAAAGTCGGCTTTCGTGAGCATATAACCAATAATACTTCCCGTTGTGCTTTGTGATAAACGGATCTCTACTTTGTGTGCCCTGAGAATTACATAAAATTTTCATAAACAATATTTCCTCTCTTAAAATTCTATTAGTTTGGGATCTATATTCAAATAAACCTTTTGCTTTGTGAAGCAGCTGAGCTCCTCGTTTGTAACAACTGATAAATAACTCGGTGCTCCCTTTATATCAACGTGCGCGATTTTTTTACCGTTGATAAATTCCTCATCCAAGCAGCCGTCAATTTTAAGTGAGCATCTTCCCTTTTTGTATGAAAGCTCAAACGCCCTTGGAGTGATTTTGACGGATTTTGTTGCGCTTGGAATTTCCTTTTTAAGCTTAATCCTCTTGCCAAGGATAACGAATTTGCCTACTTTTGCATCAAAAACGTTGATATCGACCTCTCTATGCAAGGGATAATGACTTGTTATTCTATTTTCGTTATCAAACAAATCCAAATCTTCAATTTTATAATAAAGCTTTATTCTTTCGCCCTTCTTTAGTGCGGTTTTTTTATTTAAAATAAAGCTGTTGCCCAAAATACTCAAAACAACGTAATCTCCGCCATTTTTTTCGACCTCAAATATGAGTGAAAAAGCATTGCTCAACATCGTTTTACTGAATTTTTCGGCATACATCACGGCTTCAACGTCCTCTTTTTGATACAAAAGTCGGCTCAAATACTCGTCTTTAAGACCCAAGGATTGATTTGCAAGCTCCAAATTGTTACCCAAAAGCTTTGCGGGAATGCGAAGCTCGGCTGACGAAATTGCAAGAGAATTCCCGTTTTCGTCAAAAAGAAGCACAAGATTTTCGTCAAGCGCGCTTTGCACACCGTATATTTTTTTGCATTTTTTAACCTTTGAATAATCTATATCGGTTAATTCATCTTCAAATTTTCCACCGTTGAAAAGTATATCCTCGCCATCAAATTCAAGCTCAAACTTATTCTCAACAGCGCCCATGATTTCCATGGCATCAAGATTTGCAAAGTTCTTTAATAAAAAGTCCTTTGGCGCTATCTGGGTGATAACTCCGTCCTTCATAATGGCAATTCTATCTGCCAAAAACATTGCCTCTTTGGTATTGTGCGTAACGTAAATAAACGTGGATTCAGGCAAAAGCTGTTTCATACTTTTCAGTGCCTTGCAATAATCCCATCTCGATTTTTCATCAATATTGCTCATCGGCTCGTCAAACAAAACGAGCTTGCTTTTCTTTAGCAAGGTCTTTGCAAGTGCAACTCTCTGTTGCTCGCCACCACTCAAATTTTTGGGCTTAACATCGGCACAAACTTCAAGATTGAACATACGAAGCGCTTCTGTTACCCTATCGTAAATTGATTTTTCATCCTCTCCCGCAAGCTTTAAGGGAGTTGCAAGGTTATCAAAAACCGTCATATGGGGATATAGCACGTATTCTTGGAAAACCATTGAAACGTCGCGCTTTGACGTGGGAATATTATCCGACAGTATTCCGTTAAAATAAAGCTCTCCGCCTGAAAGCTTTTCAGTACCGGCAAGTACCTTCAACAGAGTGGATTTGCCTGCGCCCGAGCCACCAAGAATAACCAAAAACTCACTGTTTTTCACCGAAAACGAGCAATTTTTAAGTGCATAATCGCCATTTTTATATACTTTTGTAAGATATTTAGCTTCAATTCTCGTCATCGTTTACTCTCTCAAAATCATCTTCTAATTCTTCTTCATACAACTGTGGCATGGACTCTTCGATAACATTTTCTTCACTTACAACTTGTGAATATGCACCGTAGGAAAGTCCCCTGCCATAGTAATCGGGATAGTCCTTTTTGTTGATAATTCTATCAAAGGTATGCTGGCACACCAAAAAAGGAGGAATAATAATAAACCCGATAAGTCCTGCAAGCAAAACAAAATATCCAATAAGAATAAGTATTGCAAAATCGCTAAAAACAAAAAGGAGCATTGGGATAAGGCAAAGCAAAACAATGCCCGATGCCATAAAGAAATCTGCAAAATAAAGCTTGAACGCTCCAACAAAAAGTTGCTTTAAGGTCACGTTATAAAGTGATGACATACAAACTAAATACGCTGTATATCCAATAAGCACCAAAAGCAAAATAAGGCACACGAAGATTCCGAAAACAACTGTGGATGAACCTTCAAAAACTCTATAATAAAAGCCAAGCCAATCCATAGCGTATCTTATCATAGAATAGGCGATTCCAAACAAAAGCCCGATGATTGATATCTGCTTTCCACTTGCCTTGATACCGCGTAAAAAGTCGCTTTTAAGCATCACGGGGTCACTCCACGCAAGCTTGCGAAGGACGTTGAGTCCACCCGCAAGTCCAACAAATGCAAGCATCCACAAGGGTATTGCTGTTACGTGCACAGTAAACCAATATTCCAAAAGAAAAGTTATTCCCTCTTTTGGGTCAAGCGAAAACATCCAATCGGTATATCCCATCGTCAGCACTCCCCACGCGATAAGCGGGAGAAAAAAGAGTGCCATAAGCCAATGGTTTTTATAAATCTTAAAGAACTTGTTTTTAAGCATATACTTAAAAAGCTTTGCTCTGTTCTTGGGGAATTTCGCGGGGGAAAAATCCTCAAGCGCAGGCTCGCTCATCACAAGTCTTTCAACCAAACCTTTTTTTCTCATATTTCCTCGTTATTTCTCGTTCAAAATATCGTATATATCATAAATCATCTGCAAATCAATATCCGTTTTTTCATTGATGAGCAAATAGTAATTTTCAAAAATCAAAATTCCAACAGCATTATCGCCTAAATAGAGCAATTCATTTTCACCGTTATAGTCCAAGGTCATAAACATACCTGCTTCGGCATATTTTTGCACTATTTCAGCACTCATTATAAAAGCGTCGCAATTATAAAAGGCAGTTGTTGACATAGTCACCTCAAAATAGGCATCCTCCGGATGTCTTTTAGACAAAACCACCTTGTCAAGTCCACTTTTAACACCGTATTCATTTACAAGTCTTAAAGCTTCATCAGAAAAGCCATTCTCTGCTTCAGTCGTAATATACCAGATAAGTAATTCTTTGCTGTTTCGGTTTTTAATGGTAACGTAAAAAATCGCACTTGCAATAACTACAACAATCAATACTATTGCCACGATTTTGGGGCTTAGAGCTTTTTTTATTCTCTTTGCCGTAATTTTATTGTCTAAATTCATAAAACTCCTGATTTCAGTGGGAAACCCTAAGCTTATTCAAGTATTTCCCACTGACAAATATAATTTCCAACACATGCAACGTGATACTTTTTGCCTTCATCAAAGCTCATCTTTTGCTTTTTGTGAATTAAAAAGCACGTTTCTTTAGTTGAAGACGCGAAAACGTAGCCAACAAATTGCTCGTCATCATCGTCTTTTTCTATTTTTCTTTTAAAAATGCCAACGTAATCCTCACGCTTGCCGGTTTCAAGATTGTCCAAAAACACCTTGTATTCTTGCAGAATACCGTATTTTATTTTCCAAAAAACCACTGAAAACAAAATAAAAGCAAGCAAAACAAGTGAAAAGATTGCCGTTAACAATGCACTGTTTTTTATCAATGCACAAGCCAACACAAGAATAACTACAAAGCATATTGCCGATATAACATATTGAAAAATAAGCTTTTTTTGTTTTTCCTGCGCATCATATATTTCATTAAAATCGTAGATATTATTCATTCTCGGCAATCTTTTCAACCTTTAGCACACCGTCTTTCACGATAAGCTTTGCAATTCGAGCTGTACGACATTCGGCGCTCAAATCATCGCCCTTGTCCCTGCCGTGATAAACGATATACCACTGTCCGTCAACCTTGATGGTGCTATTGTGACCTGTGCCAAGCTCAACTCCGTCAGAGCAAAGCAAGGGATGATAGGTATCATCGTCAGGATATTTCAAAAACTCAACGTCCTCTAATTTGTCCGTGTCCGCTTTTGCTCGGCTATAGCCAACGTAATAATTATTATTTTCATAGCAGTTGCCCGAGAACAAAAGATAGAACCAGCCGTCCTCATAGAAGAAATTCGCACCCTCAATAGTGTGCCAATGCTCGCCAACCTTAAATCTGTCACGGCAGAAGATTTCTTCGTCAAGAGTTGGAGCAACTACCTCGTGGGGATTACCTGCAAGAGATGTTGGTGAGGTCATTTTGTCAAGAACTATTCTTGTTCCCACGCGCTTTGCCTGATAAGCATTGATTGAATAGAACAAATAAGCACCGTTTTTAGTAAAAGCAATATCGGCATCAATTGAAAATGGCTCACAAAGGTCATTTTGATAAACAAAAGGTCCTTTGGGAGAATCAGATACAGCCACCTTTAAGCACTGTGTATGAACGTCGTCACTGCTTGTCTGCATACAGGAATAATACATATAGTATTTCCCCTCAATTTTTGCTACGCAGGGCGCCCAATACTGACGAGTTCCCTCTTGTGAGCAAACAACACCAATCTCGGTGAAATTGCCAAGCTTTTGTGAGGTATAGCAATGCACTCCGTCACCACCCGTGCAATACAGATAATATGCACCGTCATCAAAAAAGATATATGGGTCAGCTTGATATTGTCTTACCTTTGAATCACCCGATTTTATTAATTTCATATTAATTCTTATCCTTTAATTGAATTTCAAAAAATCAAGACGATTTGCCCTAAGACAAATCGTCTTGAATAAGCAATCAGTTATTAGTTAACGCCTAATGACTGGATCTTTGCCACAACGTCAGCTTCACCTGAAATTACGTTGTAGTTCTGTACTCTGATACCCATATTGAATACAAGGCATCCACCAACAACGTTTTCACCTGACAAGCCTCTAAGGTTTGTTTCGGTTGCGAAGAGCTGGTCGTTTACAAAGAAGTAATAAGTTCCGTTTACACGCGCGATAGCAAGCTTTGTATAGTTGCCGTTTGTGTAGCTGATATCCCAAGCGGATACACGTTCAGTTGCAGTCCAGTCATAGTCACTGTTGTCCTGCTTTCTCTGTGTATAACCAACCGCCTTGTTGTTAAAGCCACCTGAATATGCAGAGTCAATGTAGAAGAATGTGCTACCTGTCTTTGATTTCAATACCAAACCAAATTTAGGATAGTTCTCTTCTGCACCGGACATCATGCGATAGGGCTTATCTTCAGTAATTGTCAATTCAGCTTCGAAATAGAAGTTATAACCCTCAGCGCCCTTGAAGTATGCGAACTGATCGCCTGGAGCTGTGTTTTCGATATAAGCGTTTTCTGATCCGTCGTCAGTTGAAAGATCGCCGTAACCCCAAGATGTGTTAAAGCCACCAACTGTACCAACTCCCTGTCCTTCGCTGTGCTTAATGTAGTCAACGGGTGCGGGATTTTGGTATGAATATTCTTCAAACTTTGTTACGGGAGCAGGATTCTTAACCTCTCTACCCATAATCATAATCTCACCGATTGCAACGTCGGGCAAGTTAGCTGAAAGGCTGATTGAAATTTCAATTTCCATAACGGGCATTTCAGCAAATTCAAGAATTATTGCACCACCGGGGTACATTGTTGAACGTGAGTCGGAGTTCCAAGCGTAGTTGAAATTAACGTTCTTAGCCTCTGCCCAAGCAAAGCCGTCAGCTGTCTTATATTTCAATTTGATGCTATTAATAGCAGGAACTGAAAGATTATAGTTCAAGCTGTTATAAATCAATACTGAGCGAACGTTCTTCCAATCGTCAAACTTGAAGTTGATCGTTGCCTTTGTCTTTTCAGTAACTGCTTGTGTCTTATATTCGTTAACAAGGTCTGTTTTGTGTACCTTATATACGCCGTCAGTAAGATAGCTTACGTCGCTGCCCTCAGCTGTGTGAGAAGCATTTACAGAAGCCATAGGCGCAAGGTTCTTATATCCTGAAACTGCCTCGGGCAATGGCTGATATGAGTATGTGGGTCCGTTTGTGTGCATCAAGGTCTGTCCCTTGTCGTTCTTAACGAACTTGATCTCGTCAACAGCAAGTGCTCTACCGTTCTGAATTGTAGATCTATCAAGGAATGTATGGTAAGCAATAAAGAGCTGCTCGCCACATCTTACAAAGCAATGGTGTCCTGCACTTGAAAGATTTTCCCAGTCACTTTCGGTATAAATGATTGTACCGCCGTCCTTGGGATCAACCTTTGTATATTCTCCCAAGGGAGATGTTGCAAGTGCCTGTCTTACCTGATAGTTGGGGCTTGTGTAAGGATATACTGAGAAGGTCATATAGTAAGTACCTTCATGGTAATATACGAATGGTCCTTCATTTACAGTTGCCTGTTCGTTCTGACCCTCATCAATATCACCGAACTGAATACCGCCGCCAGCCATTTCCTGAGAGAAGTCAGTTACTGTTGTGTTGAAGATTGATGTGATCTGTGTAAGAGTTGAATAATCAGGTGTGAACCAGTCCTTCATCTTAACACCGTAGATTTCCTGATAAGCTCTCTTGTTCCAAGACTGGAATGCAGAGAAATACAAATACTTATCACCTGTTACGGGGTCGATGAATGGGTGGATATCGATTGTGTGGTTATCAATTCCCTCACGTCCGGGGAGAATTCTTGAGAAATCGTAAACGGGCTCGCCCTTTGAAAGAGCTTTTCCGTCAAGATTCTTTGTGTTATCAAGGCATTCGAAAGGTCCTGCAGGGCTTGTGGAAACCGCAACGCTCATGCAGTGGCGGTGACCTGCCTTATAGTTCTGTGCACTATAGAAAAGGTAGTAAACACCGTCATCGTACAAAACCTCAGGAGCCCAGTGGTTATTATATGACCAAGATTCAGAAAAGTCGGGTTCAAATGCAACACCAACGTATTCCCAGTTTGTCATATCCTTTGAGCGCCATGCCTGGAAGCCGTGACACTGAATAAGGTCACTTGTACCGTAAGCATAGAAGTATCCCTTTTCTTCGCCTTCCTCAACGAAAATAACTGTGGGGTCAGCTACAGGGAAATTCAATTCGTTCAAATAATAAAGATTCTTATTATATGAATAATCAGAATATGTGTCGTCGTCATAGGTTTCGTAGTCGAATTCACCCTCAACCTTTGATTGATTGCTACCACCCGGTAACACACAACCAACGGCGCCGAAAACCATCAACAACACCATCAATAAAGAAATAATTCTTTTAAGCATAAACATCTCCTTAAATTATACTTTCATACCACTTGTTGCAACACCCTCAACGAAACGCTTTTGTGCAATTATGTACAAAACGATTGTGGGTATTATGCTTATTACAGTTGCTGCCATCATTGCAGGAACGTTTCTGCCCGCAAAGAAGCTCTTCAACTGGTTCATAGCAATTTGGAGAGTGTACATTTCGGGGTCTTGGAGATAAATAAGAGGACCAAGATAGTCATTATATCCACCAATAAAGCCCAAAAGCGCTTGCGCCAACAATGCGGGAACGGAAAGTGGAACCATTACCTTGAAGAAAATTCCAAAATAATTCATTCCGTCGATTTCCGCTGCCTCAACAAGCTCTGTCGGAATACCCGAATAGAACTGTCGCATAAAGAATACGCACGTAGCTGCGCCAAACATACCGGGGATCATCAAGGGAAATGGAGTATTTACCCATCCGATCTGGTTATAAATAATATAGGTGGGAGTTAACAAAATAGTTCCCGGAATCATCATTGTCGCAAGCAAGAGTGAGAACATCTTATCTCTCAATTTAAAGCGCAATTTTGCAAATGCATATGCACTTATCGCTGATGAGAAAAGTCCCAACAATGTTGGTGGAATAACGATCCACAAGGTATTGATAAATCCTGATATGATAAGCGGAATGCCTTCATAGGCAGTACCCATATCATACTCAAGCACCTTTTCGTAGCCCTGAGTGGTAAACTCCTTGGGCCACCAGTTAAAATCAAGGCTGTTTGCCTCAATAATTCCTTTAAAGGACGTGAGAAGCACGAGTGAGAATGGGAGCAAAACCCACAACGCAAAGAGAACGAGTGCAGCGTATATAAATACCTTCGCAATCAAATCTTTGGGTTGAAGTTTCTTTTTCTTTACATTAATCATAACTCACCCATCTCTTTGATACAACAAAATTGATACCGGTGATAATCAAAATGAACATCGCCAAAATCAAAGCAGCAGCGGCTGCCTGACCCATCTGATTGTTGTAAACAAATGCCCTTCTATAAACGTAGAATACAATGGTCAAACCATCGTTATTAGGACCTGCTCCCTGTCCACCGCCTATCATCTGAGGACGCGTGAACTCCTGCAAGGCACCGATAAGTCCCGTTGTCAAAAGATAGAATGACGTGGGGGATACACTTGGAAGTGTAATGTTGAAGAAGCATCTGAATGGACCTGCACCGTCAACCTTTGCCGCCTCATAAAGAGAACGGTTTACGTTTGTAAGCGCCGCACCGTAAAGAACGATGCCATATGCAGTTCCACTCCATATACCGATTATAATCAAGCACAGGGTGTAGGTTGCAGAATCCGTCAACCACGGAATTGCCGTTTCTCTTGTCAAACCGAGCCAAGAGTTGATAATACCGTGATTTTGGTTGAATATCAATTCCCACATAAGTGAAACCGCAACCGCACAACAAACGTACGGAACGAAATATACAGCTCTGAAAAAGCTTCTTCCCTTAATGTCTTTTGTAAGTAAAAAAGCAACAATAAGAGCAATTACAATGCAAATAGGCAATGAAATAGCCAATTTCAAAGTGTTTTCAATCGACTGCCAGAACATTTGGTCTGAAAGAACCTCTTTGAAGTTTTCAAGACCAACGAATTCTGCATTTGCCATATTTCCCTTGCCGGGCACGTACATAAACGCCATAGCAAGCGCCAGGACGAGCGGAATCAATCCAAAGATCAAGAATCCGATAACGGGAATACTTGCCATTAAAGTACCGCTTCCGCTTTCGCCCAAGCCTCTCTTTGCCCTTTTTTTATAAATTTTTTCAAGGGTCATAGTATTTTAATTAATTTTTGTTATTATCTCTTTTTTGTGTATTCGAGCAATTTTGCAAATGTTCCATTGTACTCGTATGATTCAAAGAATTCTGTCATTGTCTTCTTACCGTTTCTAACGTCACCGTTAAGAACGCCTGCCCAGTCGTCGATCCAAGCATTGTCTGCAAGGTACCACCAGTCACCTGCGCCCTGATTTTCAGCAGCATTGATGAAAATCTTGGAGTTGCGAGGCATCTGTCCGGACTGAAGGAATACTTCAGAGTTTGCAAGCTCTTTCTGAAGAGGAATTGCAAAGCCCTTCGCTGCCTGAGCTGACTGACCTTCTTCACTACCGATGAATTCGATAAACTTCCAAGCAGCATTCTTTACTGATGAATTGTTGCTGATGCAAAGACCTACTGAACCGCTGTGACCTGCTTCGATACCGTGAACTGTTACGTTTCTTTCAGCGCCAAAGCCTTCAGCGTCGTATTCTCTATACATAGGAAGAGGACAAACGTCCCAAGTGAAGTTAACACCGGAGTCTGCATCACGGAAGTATGTTACGTTCCATCTACCGTCAACGAGCATACCGATTTCGCCCTGTGCGAATGCCTGTGTCTTACCTGCGTCTGAACCGATGGATGAGGGTGTAGGTGTTACGCCATAACCCATAAGGTTCTTTCCGTTTACTGTATCAACAATTGTGCTTGTCTTAGCTGCAAGACGAACGAATTCTGTAAATGCATCTCTCTGAGAAGGAAGTCTGTTAAGCTTGCCTGCTGTTTCAAGTGCAAGAACCTCGGATGTGATTTCCTTATTATAAGAACCACCTGCTGTAGCAGTTGATGTCAAACCAAGCTTATCAGCATAGGAAAGAATTTCGCCTGCGTTGTATGTATTACCGTTAACTGTAACGGAGCCTGCATCGTCAGCAACGATGAAGTTAGGTGTAGCGTCTGACAATGTGAAGTCATACCAACCGCCACCGTGGTTAGCATCTGTTGTGGGGATATACTGAATGCAGTCGCCACCAACTGTCCAACCGTAGTTGAACCACCACTCTGTGAAGTAGCCGTATGCGTTGGGGTTTTCCATGCTATTCTGAAGAATTGTTGCAACTTCAACTGTTTCTGCCCAGCTCATAGGAATCTGGTTGTTGAAGTATTTCTGACCGTTAGCTACGAAGTAGCCGTATTCTTTAACTGTTACGCCTGCAAGACCGATAGCATCCTTTGTGTTGCCTCTGTCGTCTGCTGCGCCGTTGTTGTATGCGTCAAGGTCTTCAGCTGCAACGCTGATGATCTTAATGCCTGCTTTTTCGAATTCAGTTTCGTTATAGTAAATAACTGTAGGACCGATGTCCTTGGGAACGCCGTAGTATCTACCGGAATCTGTGCCGGAGAGCTTAGAGTTAACGTCGTATTTATAACGTGTTACAACGTTTGACCACATTTTTGTAACGTCATAAGTTTTGCTGTTAGCCATAAGGTCTGTGATATCATAAAGCAAACCCTGTTCTGCATAGGATTTGTATCCTGCGTCACCAACGTAGAATACGTCAAGCTTTGTACCGGACAAAGCCTGCTGAACGGCTGTTTCATAACCGTCAGAGGGCTTCTGAACAAGTTCAACCTCGATAGCGCCCTTATTCTTTGCATTGAAGCGATCTACAAGGTCCTGGAAAACTTCAAGCTCGTATTCGTCACCGTTGATCCAAAATTCAACCTTAGCAACTGTGTCAGAGGGACGAACGTTACCCTCTTCGTCAAGGTCAACGTCTACTTTAGGTTCGTCCTTAACACAAGCAACGAAAGCAGACAAAGCCATGCACATGCACAAAAGAAGTGCAAGTAATCTAATAAATTTCTTCATATTATAATAGTTCCTTTTTGTTTTGTTTTGCTGCTCCCTTGCGCACCGAAGCGCGCAAGGGAATAAAATTAACTAACTAATCAAGTTTAAAAATTATTTAAGGAAAAATCCCTTTTCGTTTGCGTAAATATTTGTGTCAGGACCACAACCTTTTATCCAAGTAAATCCTGTTTCAAATACACCACCGATACATACCTGAACTTCACCGTCATAATCCATTCCACCGTATTCAGTTGTGAAAGCAAGGAATGTTTCGAATGTTGTTGTATATGTTCCATCACCGTTATCAACAGTTACTGCCTTGGAAGCACAGTACTGATCCCAGTTACCATTGTTAAGTACGGATGTAGCCATCTGTGTAGTGTAGTTTCCACCCATACGGTATTCAACGTCAAGCAAGCCCCACCAGTCATTAGCAGTACCCTGAATTACATCAGTTGCGGGTCTTGTGTGTGTGATTGTGTTAAGAACGATAATACCTGTAGAAAGCTTTCTACCTGTAACAACCATCTTCGCACCGTTTACGTTGTCAAATGTGATACTTGTAAGACCTGCATAGAATGCTTCGTCTGCCTTACCGTCAAGAACGATTCCTTCGCCTGCTGCCATCTTTTCAGCAACGTCGAGCTGTGCGCCAGCCCAGTCCTTACCTGTTGTGATCCACTCGATACCGTTTTCAGTAATGTAAGGCACGTTGCCGTCCCACATAAGTGACTGCCAGCCTTGGAATCCGTTACCGTTTACACCAACCTGGAAGGTTGCCTGTTTAGCTGTTGAGAAGTCATAAGCATAGTAAAGCTCGATAACTGTCTTATAAACGCCGTTTTCTTCTGTGCGAACAAGTGCGTAATCGGAAATAGGTGCGCAACCTGCGATGAAGTCTTCAATGATTGTGAAGCCTGCACGATCACCGAGAAGCTTAATTTCAAGGTTATCAGTATCCCACCATTCGCCTCTTATTTCACCAAGCTTTGGCTGATAAATTGTGATACCGATGTAAGCGCCGTCTTCCTTGATCTGACCTACAAAGTCAAATTTAGCTCTGTTGGGATCACCCAATCCGATAAATTCGGGGTTAACGGGATATTCGCTAAGATCACCGTCGATGCTTGCTCTTTCACAATCGTGAACGATACCTGCATTTGTGATGTGGATGCAATGAGCGCGACCGTTGGGCTTACCAAGTGCTACGGGCTCGCCACCGTGAGGTGTGCTGCAGCCTGTTCTCCACCAGTCAGCTCTGTTCCACTGGTTGTTAACCATATTATCGTGCCATACCCACTCACCGGGAGTCTTGAATGCATACTGAAGCTCTGTGTTTGCAGGGTCAAAGTTTTCAATCCACTTTGCGCCGTTTACATAAACCTCAGCAGTATGATGGTACATACCATTTTCAAGCTGAACGTGGTTATAAACACCCTTGGATGCTCTGTATATATTACCGATAGCGTTTACTCCGCCGTGTTCAGCGCCGTTAAGCATAAATTCAAAGTTGTTATTTCCCCAGAAGTCGCCTGCATTTGCAGAAAGTGTTGAAGAAATTGCCTCGAAATAGAGGTAAACACCGTATTCGTCACTTCTTGCCCAAACGTTGAATTTACGTCCGCCCTCAACCTTCATTTCGATGGGAGTGCCGTATGCTTCACTTCTCTGACCGTCGATTTCCTCAGAAAGAGCGTAATCGATTTCAACCTTGATAACTACTGCTGTATCAGTAGCCTTTACTGTGTAAGCGTAAACACCGTCAGCAGCTTCAACTACTTCGCCGTTAACCTTAACAGTCATCTTTGTGCCTGCAGGCTGATCAACAGTAAAGTTAACTGTCTGACCAACTGTTACAGTTGCAATTTCACAATTAACAACAGGAGCAAGACCCTCGCCGCTATTGTCAATAACCTCATTAGTTACACCAATACCCTTAAGAGCAACCTCGATTGCTACGTCACCGTTGGGCATTGTGAATGTTACCTTGCCGTCAACTACTTCTTTAACTTCGCCGTTGACCTTTACGAATTCAAGTGTCTGACCTTCTGCTACGTTAACGTTAGCAACAACTGTATCGCCAACTCTTGCTGTTCCCTGAACTTCAACGTCAACACCTGCGTTTTCGCCGGAAACGGAAATCTTTCTTTCAAATCTCAAGCCGTGCTCGGATACTGTAAGGAGAGGATAGCCACCGATGTTCATTACGTGTGACCAGCCCTCGTCAAATACCCAACCCCAAACGGAGAGAGCAATTTCTGCGGAATTAGCATCATAACCTGCAAATACGCTGTATGGTGCATAGAATTCAAATGTGTTGTGATAGATATCACCATCGTTGCCGTGTGCCTTAAGTCCTACGAGAGGAATGCCCGCGCTACCCTTAGCTGCGTTGAAGCCTGCACCGTCAACCAAAACGTACTGCTGAAGGTCCATTGCATTACCGAAACGGAATTCGATGTTTGCGTTGTTGAACCATTCGTTAGCATTACGTGTATTTTCGAATGAGTATGTATTTACAAGGAAGTAAACACCGTCGGTGCCCTTAACTGCAGCTACTGTGAAGTATCTGCCGTCACCCTTGTCACCGAACTTGATTGTATTAGCAAGAACCTCTTCTGTCCAGATGGAATCGTTAGCTTCGCCATCGATTTCAGCATCCGCACAAGACATACCGAGTTTCTTTTCGATTTCAGATGTACTTGTAGTAGAAACTACGTCAGAGATCTTAACCTCAAGGTTGAAGGCCTCAAAGCCTACAACAACCTCACCTGTGAAAGGAGCTGTACAGTAAACAACGTCGTTTACAAGGAAGTAAACTGTGTTGTCAAGCTTAGCGATAGCAAGCTTAACGTTACCGAAGTTACAGCCTGTTGCGCCGCCCCAGATTACTGAGTTCCAATCCCAAGAGCCTTGAGAAATACCGTTCACACCGCGGTAAGCCATACCTGCGCTTGTATTTGCCTGATTGAAGCCAACTGCATCGATAAAGCCCCAACGAGATTCATGATCGTTTCTTACAAGAAGACCGAACTTGGGGTATCCGTCGCCATTGTTAAGCTTTGTTGCGCTGATAACTGCTTCAAGGTAAACGTTTTCGCCCTGAACACCCTTGAACCAAAGGGCTGTATCCCAGTTACCTGCACTGTATGCAGAGCCATCTTCATTGAACTGCCACAAGCCTGTGTGTGAGAATCTGTCAATGTCACCCATTGTTGTGCCGTCAATTCTTTCATAACCCATTGCTGTGAGCATTACGTTTGCCCAAATGGGATAACCAATATCAACGCTAAGGTGCAAGCCGTCATCAAATACGTCCTGTCTTGCTGCGCCGTTATTGTCAAATATTGTTGTCTGGTCGATATAAACGAGCCATTCTCTTTCACTTGCGTATTCAAGAACGCCCGCGTTGATTACCTTATAATCTGCATATTTGTTTGCGAACATCGTATTGGGAATAAGTGAGTTCCAATAGATAGTTACATTCGGGAATATCTCGTGGTACTTTTCAAACATAACCTTAAGGCTTTCAAGTACCGCGATAGGATCTGCACCCATATCGTCAATATCGTTTACACCGATGTGGAATGCGATCTTTGTGGGAAGATACTGTACTGCAACTTCACTTGCCTTGTCGATCCAATACTGAACCTTTGTTCCGCCAACACCGATGTTTGCGTATGTTGCACCTGTGTAGGAAAGCTGGTTGCCGATATGTTTTAAGTTCCAGAAATCCATATAGCTGTCACCTGCAAAGAGGATGTCAACTGCCTTTGCTTCAGGAGCTGTGTGCTTCTTATCTGCCCAACCGTCTGCCTCTGCATCATCGGATACGATGTAGTCGGTTACCTTAAGATCGATACCAAAGCTCTTGATACCAAAGTGGAGATTTTCGTTATATGTTCCGTAATATACACTCTTAATAAACTGTCCGTCTGCGTACATATGTACCCAACCGTCCTGATATACCATTTCCATAACGATGGACTTTGTTTCAAGGTTATATATACCGCCTGCTGCAGTATTCCAAGAGCCGTAATCAACTCCACCTGCAATGTTATAGCCTATATCCCTACCGATAATGTTATCAAGTGTATTTCCACTCGCGCCATCCATAAATGCGTCAACGTAGAAGTAAACACCCTTCTTAGAAGCTCCGTCAAAGAGCATAAGACCGAATTTAGGCCACTGGTCGTTCTGGTTGCTTACACCAACAGCTGTAAGTGTTGCCTTAACGTACATTTCGTTAGCACTTACGCGATAGAACACAAGGTTGTTATCGTTGCCGTCATGTCCTGTAAGCAATGCTTCTCTGTTAGGATAGTTTTCTGCGTCGTCAGCGTAGTAGTCCTTGGAGAGATCCCAATAAGAACCCTGCTGAACTGAACCGAATGAACCGAGCTGTGCGGACAATTCCTGATATTTGTTTGCACGAACTGAATTGTCGTCAAGCAATACTGCGAATGTGTTCTGAGCATCCTCGGTTACACCGTTAAGAGATGCGCCTGCTGCGGGAAGTGCGCCATACGCACTGTAAACAACGGGACATACTGTGATAGCTCCCTTAGCAGCTTCAGCAGTTGTGCCGAGTGCCGCGTAAGGAACGAGAACCTTAACGTGATAACCGTTAAGCTTTTCGCCATTCTTTGACCATGTATCAAACTCAGTTGTTACACTGTCAATAGAAACGGACTGCAAAATACCTGATTCGTCTGTTGAATACATATCAACAACACCCTTAGCGCTTACAGAAATCTTAATTGTCTGTCCGTCCTTCAAAAGACCTGCGATAACGGGAAGCTCACGGCTGAACAAGATAGCAACACCATCTTTATCAACTATGGATGAGTCTTCAACGAATGCTTCAAATGTAACACCGGCTTCGCCGAATGTCAAAAGAATGTGACCTGTTGCGCTTGCGCCACCTGCACTTTGTGCCTTAATTACAAGAGCACCTGCGGGTACTTCTTGCATAAGACCTGCTGACAAGCCAAATGTTGCGCCAATCACAACGTCTGCCTCGGGCATCACGAATGTGTTGCCTTCGATTGCTTCACCGTTTACAGTAATGCTTACAAGCTGATAATTTGCATCAGCTTCTGCAGAAACTGTAATGGTTTCGCCTGCTTTCGCAGTTGCCATCTCGCATTGAACGCTACCGTGCTCAATGTTTTCGTCAATGGTTATCTTGTACTCAACGGGCGCTTCGGGTTTTTCGGGGAAGCAACCTGTCATGAGTGCCAAAGACAAACACAACGCGAGAATGAGAATGAGAATACTGTTTCTTTGTTTCATAGTTTTATCTCCTTTTTTTTATTTTTTATTTAACAAAAAAACTTACAAATTTATTTTTTCGAACGTTTAACGTCCGCTTTTGCCGAGAATGTTTTTCATTATCGCTTTGTCAAATTTTGATTTGTGATCAAAATCCAACAAACCGTTAACCTCTTGCTGAACGTCCGTCACCTGCGTATAGCAGTAACCACAGCTGTATGGCAAGGAGTCTATTGCCTCAATAAGTGAAGCAAATCTTGCATAGAATTCATCAAAGTTGTTAACACCGACACCGTATCCCCAATTGTCACCGGTGGTATCACTCACAAATGCAGTTCCACCAAACTCGGAGATGATGATCGGCTGTCCCTTATATCCATAACCCTTTGCGAAAGCACCCTTGTGGTGACTCTGCCACAGATCAGCACAGCATTTTTCAACGGTGTCATAGTAGCTATGAAGCTTTTCCCCGTCCTGCTCGTAGTGGTGTATTGTGAGAATATCACTTATCGTGTGCTCCCAACCGTCATTAGTAACAACTGGTCTTGTATTATCTATCGCCTTTGTTTTATAGTATATATCGTTAACAAAATCCTGAACCACCTTATCAGTGAGGATTTCTTCAATTCCCCAGCTTTCGTTGAAGGGCACCCAAGTGAGAACACAAGGATGATTTCTCTGCTGTTCAACAGCCAAAATCCATTCGCGCTCAAACACCTTGCGACTCTTCTCGGTATTGCTATACATAGAAGGCATTTCAGACCAAACGATAAAGCCCGTTATATCGGCATAGTACAGATAACGCTCGTCCTCAACCTTTTGGTGCTTACGCACACCGTTGAAGCCCATATCCGCCATATCAACTATATCCTGAACAAGAGCATCTTCACTTGGAGGAGTCAAAAGGCTCTCTCTCCAATATCCTTGGTCAAGTGCAAGCTTTTGATAAAGCTCTTTGCCATTGAGATAAATTTTTGCGTCCCTTGTTTCGATTGTGCGAACACCAAAATAACTGCTTACACCATCCAAAAGCTCGCCACCCTTGGAAATTGACAACTGAACCTCATACAAATTCGGCTCAAACACTTCCCACAGGTGAAGCTCTTCTCTTTCACAAAGACCAACGCTAAAGCTTGCTTTGTTTCCATAGAACGGTGTGCTTCTGCTTGCAATCTTTTTTCCGTGATAGAAAATGTCAGCACTCAAGCAAGCATCGGTCAACTCACCCTCAAAATCGCAGGTGAATGACACAAATCCATTCTTTGCATCGGGTTCAATAACCAAATTTTTCAAATATGTTTTGGGCACAAATTCGATCCAAGCGGTTTTATAAATACCCGTTGTATCCGTGTACCAGCAACCGTAGTTCGTATCCTTCGAACGTTGCTTTCCACGTGGCTTCTCAACACTATAATCGTCACAAGCCTTTATAGTGAGATTGTTTGCGCCAACCTTTAAGGCACTTGTAAGATCAAAGCTCAATCGATGATAGCCACCGGTGTCGCTTCCGATAAGCACTCCGTTAGCCCAAACGAACGTTTCGTAATCACACCCCTCAAGATGAAGAATAACCCTGCCTGAAAGCTGTGCTTCTTCAATGTCAATCGTGCGACTGTACCACACAATATCGTGGCGCTCTTCTGTACCAATTCCAGAAAGCTCGGTTTGGTATGTAAAAGGAACTTTGATTTGCATTTTATCTGCAAATCCTCCACACATCTGCTCGTCAGAGAGATCATCACCAAACGCGAAATTCCAAGTACCGTTAAGCAACTGATAAGTCGGACGCCAAAGTTGAGGTCTTGGATATTCCCTTTGATAGTAACTTATGTGTTTCATATGAAATCACTCCTTTAAAATATATGTGAGCTTTTAAAATAAATTGGCAACCTTAGTAAAAAATTTTTCAAAAAAATTGCATATTTATTTAATGAAAGAAAAAATTTTGATAGCACCTATCAGACGAATTTTAATCTTGCACATATTCAATGTCTTGTTTTTGTGAATATTGCACAAATATTTCTTTGATTATATTATATTATTTTAAAAATATCACAAATTTCATATATATTAAACCACAATTATGTCAATTTGTCAAGCATTTTTTTCACCTTTGAACAACTATTTTTGATTTGTTTCAGTAAGTAGCTAATATTTGAAATAATTCCCACTTTTTTAACCCGAAATAAAGTTATAATCCAGTCACTTTAGATGCTATTTTTTATAAAATTTCGGACATTATTAGTTGGGATTTATGGGTGTGTTTAAAAAGTTAGTTTGCTTTTGTTGCGGACGCACGCGGTGCGTCCCTACAATATGACAACATCGCCCAACTCATAGAGGCGCACCGTGTGCGTCCACTCGTCCGCTAAATTGGGATTTATCTGTGCCTTCCCCTGAGGGGAAGGGGGACCACGCAAGTGGTGGATGAGGGGATCGAACTCTGTGCAAATAATCGTCTTTCTCGACAGCATTTCGTTTACAAAATAAAAGAAATTACTTAAAAATCAAGGTTTTTGTTTTACAAGAAAGTCGTTAGCATAAACTAAATGGCGTTCCCCTCATCCGTCAGGCATTCGCCTGCCACCTTCCCCTCAGGGGAAGGCTAACTGTTAGACAAATCAAAATTTGAAAAACAAACGGAGAAAATTTATGATATATCTTTTCTTAGCAGAGGGCTTTGAGGAAATCGAAGCGCTTACACCTGTTGACGTGCTTCGTCGTGCAGGATTGGAACTAAAAACAGTTGCCGTTGGTGAAAACAAAACTGTTAAAGGCGCGCACGGAATCGAAGTTGTGGCAGATATGACCGAAAATGAAGTTGAAATTGATACTCCCGAAGCTGTAATTCTCCCCGGTGGAATGCCCGGCACGCTCAATCTTGAAAACAGTGAGGTCGTAATAGAAACCGTCGCACGCGCAATGATGGGCGGCTCGCTCGTTTGTGCAATTTGTGCTGCACCTTCAATCTTGGGTATATGTGGCTATCTCAAGCACAGAAATGCCACTTGCTATCCCGGTTTCGAGCAGTATCTTGACGGAGCAACCTTTGTTGATGAGCGCGTTGTTCGTGACGGCAATATAATCACCGCCAAAGGTATGGGCTGCGCTGCCGAGTTTGCTCTTTCGATAGTTGAGGCGCTTTGCGGCAAAGAAAAAGCTGACGAGGTTGCTACCTCTGCAATAATAAAATAATGAACAACTTAAACAAAAATGAACTTCGCCAAAAATGTCGTGCCTTGCGTGATAGCTTTGGCGAAGAATTTATAAATAAAACAAGTGAAATGGCGTGTGGAAATATCGCCAAAAGCGAATCGTTTATTAATGCTGACTTGGTCTTGCTTTATTATCCAACAAAAAATGAGATTTCTCCCATCCCACTTTTTGAGCTTTGTTTAAAAATGGGCAAGACGGTTGCTTTTCCTGTTTGTGAAAAGGAAAATTCAACATTAATATTCAAAAAAGTAAGCTCGCTTGACTCACTCATGCCTGCAAATTTCGGTATTTTAGAGCCAAACAAAGATTGCGAATTGGTAGTACCCACTCAAAATACACTTTGTATCGTGCCCGCACTTGCCTTTTCGAGTGACGGTCATCGACTTGGCTATGGCAAGGGATATTACGATAGATTTTTAGAAAATTTCAAAGGAATAAGCGCAGGCTTGTCCTATTCCTCTCTTGTTTGCAATAAAATTCCGTATGATGAGCACGATATTCCACTTGATATGATTATTACAGAAAGTGAGGTGCTTTATATTGTTAAGAAAAATTAAAAATTTCTTTCTTGAGATGATTTTTGAATCATCCGGTACGGCATTCATGGTGCTTTTGACAATGATTTTGCTGTCGGTATTTAATTTTATAAACACCGCCCTTCTCTTTTCAAACAATTGGTTTATGATACCAATGCTTGCTCTTGCTTTTATTTTGCCATTTCTTCTTTTTAGAGCAACGCGAGGTGGCAAAAAATATCTTCTGACAACACATCTGGAGTTGCCGAAAAAATATCACGTTCAAACGATTATTTTTTCTTTCTTGCTGTTGGCTTTGGGCGGTACGTTTTTAAAGCTTATATTTGTCAATGAAAGATACTTTGAGTTTCCGCTTTATAACGCATTTTTTGCTCGCAGGAACGCAAATCTTTTCAATGATTTGTATCTTGTTTTGACTTTTTGTATAATCCCCCCCATCTTTGAAGGATTCGTTTTTCGAGGAGTGATAATTCGAGAACACGATAGACGTGGTCGAATGACTGCTGTGCTGTTTTCCTCTCTTCTTTTTGCGTTGCTTGGATTCAATTTTGAATTACTTCTACCAAGACTTTTTATAGGAATTGTACTCTGCATAGTTCTCTATGCAACTGATTCCATTGCAACCACGATTGCAATACATATAGCATATAACTTTTTTGCTGTGTTTGTTGAGCCCACGTTGATTTCGATTAAAAAGGTTAGCGCAAATTTTGAGTTGTTCGGTTTTATCATAGCAATTTTTGTTTTGATAGTTGCTATTTTCTTGTTCGCACATCTTTCAAGACTTTATCGTAAATACTCTCACGATAAATTTGGAGAAAGTTTTGTGAAATCCACACCTCGCGAGCGCACTTTTTGGCATCTTGTTGAGCTTTTGACATCAATTCCTGCGTTTGCGTGCTACGTTGTATTTGTATTCGTTTCATTGATTACAAAATAAGAAAGAGCTTCTTTACAGAAGCTCTTTTTTTGCTATTTCTATTAATATTTCTTTTTTATTTAACTCGGGATTTTCTATAACACACTCTAAAAGCTTGTTTAATGTTTTGCCGACGTTTGCGCGGTTGCCATTACAAAATGGAAGAATATCGCTACCATTCACCTCTAGATTTGAGAGAGTTAATGGGTTGTTCTTCGATTTTTCGTGTGAAATTGTGGGTATAAACTCACTTAAGTTTTTGTCTTGGTTGAAGAAAATGAACATTTCAAGAGCGTCATCACATATATTATTGTATAAATGAAGAAAACGTCGTGCTTCGGATAGATGCTTTTCTGTGTTTTCTTCGATTTTAAAATTTTTTATATTACAAAGTCTTAAGCAAAGGCGCTTTTCGCTGTTGGATAGACGCAATGAGTTTAGGATTTCCTCTTTTTCGGATTCGTTATATTGTGATATTAATGCGGAAAAACGTGTTGCAAAGTTCCCGTTTTTTAGTTGAGAGATTTTGTTAATGATTTCAAAGTCGGGAGGTGGGGTTTCAAAGGTCTTTTGCCAAACGCCGTTTTCAACCATTTTTTGCAAGGAATAGCTTGCACCTTGACTTGCAAGTAGCTTTTTGAATTCAACTCCAACACGTTCGCGCGCTATGTTTTTTAACAAATGAGCGCACACGGAAGTTGCTTCAAGCGTTTTTTCTTCAATCTCAAAATTTAGCTGTGCGGAAAAACGGAACGCACGAAGAATGCGCAAGGCATCCTCTGTAAATCTTTTTTGCGGTTCGCCAACTGCACGAATTATGCGATTTTCAAGGTCGTTTTTGCCACCAAAGGCATCGACAATTCCATCTTTTTCATTGAATGCCATCGCATTTACGGTGAAATCGCGACGAGAAAGGTCATCACATAGATTTCTTGAAAAACTAACACTTTCGGGGCGACGTGAATCGCGATATTCGCCGTCAACACGGAATGTTGTTATTTCGATTGGTTGTGATTTGCCGTTATCGTCAAACAAAACGGTAACTGTACCGTGCTTGATTCCTGTTGGAATTGTGCGAAAATTAGCAAAAACTCGCTGTGTTTCCTCGGGAAGCGCGCTTGTAGTTACGTCCCAATCGGATGGCTCTTCGTTGAGTAGAGAATCTCTGACTGCGCCGCCAACTGCGTACGCACTATATCCCGACGCTTCGAGCATCTCTATGCAATTTTTAACGTACGTCGGATATTTCATGAGGTTCTCCTATGTTTTGATTGATTTTCAAGTTTTGATTTGTCGAGTAGTTAGTTTTCTTTTAGGACGCTCGAGCCGCGCGGCTCTGCTACGCGCTGGGCGCCACCTTTGAAAAGGTGGACGAAACAATCGCGCAAAGCGAGTGCGAACATCTCAATAAATTTTATTTAACTAATTATTCCGCTGCTTCGAGGTATGCTTTCTGCTCGTCGGAAAGGTAATCAATCTTGATTCCGTTAGCGCGGAGCTTGATTTCAGCCACCTCACGGTCAATTTCTGCAGGAACTGCATAAACCTTGTTTTCGAGCTTTCCACGATTTTTTGCAAGGTATTCAAGACCTTTCGCCTGAATTGCAAAGGACATATCCATAATTTCTGCAGGGTGTCCGTTACCTGCGGCAAGGTTTACAAGGCGTCCTTCTGCCAAAAGATTGAGAATTCTGCCGTCAGCCATTCTATAGCCACGGATATTGGGCTTTCTATCCCACTCTTCAACTGCCATATCAGAAAGCGCAACCTTATCAATTTCAACGTCAAAGTGACCGCTGTTAGAGAGAAGCACTCCGTCCTTCATCACTTCAAGATGCTCACGACGAATAACGTCTTTGCAACCTGTGAGAGTAACGAAAAGGTCACCAATTTTTGCTGCTTCATCCATGGGCATAACAGAGAAGCCGTCCATTGTTGCTTCAAGAGCTTTGATGGGATCGATTTCGGTTACAACAACCACAGCGCCCATACCTTTAGCACGCATAGCTATACCCTTACCACACCAGCCGTAACCTGCAATAACGACAGTTTTGCCTGCGATAATAAGGTTGGTTGAATTCATAATTCCATCGAGTGTGGACTGACCTGTACCATAACGGTTATCGAAAAGATGCTTACAGTCGGCATCGTTAACGTCAATCATAGGATAATCGAGAAGTCCGGCACGCTCGCGTGCGAAAAGACGATGAATACCCGTTGTTGTTTCTTCGCAACCACCAATGAGATTTTTTGCATAATCTCTGCACTCACCGTGAATGAGGTGAGTAAGGTCGCCACCGTCGTCGATCATAAGATCGGGACAAAGAGAAAGAGTTTTTTTGAGGTGTTCTTCATACTGCTCGTTTGAAACGCCTCTCCAGGCATTTACTTCAAATCCATCCTCAACAAGTGCCGCTGCAACGTCGTCTTGAGTGGAAAGAGGATTACATCCCGTCACCCAAACCTCTGCGCCGCCTGCCTTAAGTACCTTTGCGAGATACGCAGTTTTCGCTTCAAGGTGAATGGACATTGAAATTTTGAGTCCCTTAAAAGGCTGATTTTTAATGAAATCTTCTTTAATTGTGTTAAGAATGGGCATATATGACGCCACCCAGTCAATTTTGTCGTGACCCGAGGGGGCAAGTTTAATGTCTTTAATATCGCTCATTTTATTTTCTCCTTTTTATTAAATAAGTACATACATAGTTATTCTATCATATTTTTTTAAGTATTGCAATAGGTAGTTTTTTGTTAGCAACGAAAAAACTTCTTGCTTTTTAAAAAAATGTGTGATATAATGAATTCAACAGAGTAGAATCTTGCGCGTAAAGTGCCACGGGGACGGGGAGTTGCCCTGTGGACGAAAGAATTTTCTGCGGTACAAGATTCGCATCCCGCTGTGAAATAAGGGTTACTTTTCTCTTTTTCAGCACGCTGGGAAGGAGGATTTTTTTATGCAAACAAAACTTGAAATCAAAGAAAAAACGAGTGTTTTTTCTAAAAAATATTGGCAAGATGCATCAAATCAGCTCGGTGATGTAAGAATGTTGACCATGGCAGCGCTTATTGTTGCATTGCGTGTGGTTGTAAAATTGTTCAAAATACCATTGGCGGCGGGTTTAAGTATCTCGTTTGATGCCTATGTAAATTCGCTTGGCTCGCTTATGTACGGTCCCGTGGTTGCGCTTTTGGTTGGTGCGGTCAGCGACGTGCTTGGCTGTGTTGTCACGGGTACTATGTCCGAATATTTTTTGCCCTTTATAATGGTCGAAATGTCTAGCTCGTTTATTTTTTCGCTTTTCTTTTGGAAGCGAAAAATAAATATTGCTCGCGTACTTGCGTCCAAGTTCACGGTTAATTTGATTTGTAATATTATTATGACTTCCCTTTTTAACAAATGGTATTATTATTTGTATTTTGGCGTTGAAAAAGCACAGGCATATAACGTGATAAATGGGGCGCGAATTGCTAAAAATCTCATTATGTTCCCTCTTGAAGCAGTAATTATTGTAATTGTGCTTTCTGCTGCGCTTCCTGTCGTTTCAAGGCTTAAGCTTGTTGATAAAAAGCTTTGCTATATAGAAAAGCCATCTAATCGGGAGTTGATTTTACAAATTGTTTTATTTACGGCAATTTCGATTGCTCTTGTGCTTTTCTATATATTCTTCTTGAAAGATTTTGTGGCAAATTTAAATGTAAAATTTTGGTAAATGATAACCCACTCTTGAAAAAGAGTGGGTTTTGTTTGTGTTTTTGGGTGATTTCAAATTTTGATTTGTAGCGCACTATGTTCGCACAAACCCAGAGGTTGTTTCGTCCACCTTTTGAAAAAGGTGGACGAAAACTTTTTAATTGATTGGTGCAGTGCGAACACACCGATAAATCCCAACTTATCTACAAATAATGATTTTTATTCATCAATTCCCTGCCCTATATTGACAAGTATATTTTGTTTTGATATAATTAATTAGTTATACATATACTTATTATTGCAAATAAGTGTGTTGGGAGGTATTATCGTGGCAATTAAAAACGAATACATTTTAAGGCTTTTAGAAGAAGTTAAAACGAGAAATGCGAACGAACCTGAGTTTCATCAGGCGGTTTATGAGGTGCTTGAATCCCTTGAACCCGTTATCGAAAAACACCCTGAATACATAAAGAGTGGTGTGCTTGATATGATTGTTGAGCCTGAAAGAATTATAAAATTCCGTGTTCCGTGGGTTGACGATAACGGAAATGTGCGTGTTAATCGTGGATTTCGTGTTCAATTCAACAGTGCGATAGGACCTTACAAGGGTGGAATTCGTTTTCATCCCTCTGTTAACGAGAGCATAATCAAGTTTTTGGGCTTTGAGCAGACTTTCAAAAACTCCCTTACGGGACTCCCAATCGGTGGTGGTAAGGGTGGCTCTGATTTCGACCCCAAGGGCAAGAGCGACCTTGAAATTATGCGCTTTTGTCAGAGCTTTATGACCGAGCTTTCAAAATACATCGGTGCAGATACTGACGTTCCTGCGGGCGATATTGGAGTTGGCGCACGTGAAATTGGATACATGTTTGGTCAATACAAGCGTCTTCGTGATGAATACACGGGTGTTTTGACTGGTAAGGGTTTGACGTATGGCGGTTCTCTTGCAAGAAAGGAAGCAACCGGCTTCGGACTTTGCTATTTTACTGACGAAATGCTTCGCGATAATGGCAAAACATTTTGTGGAGCACGAGTTGTAATTTCAGGCTCCGGAAACGTGGCGATTTATGCTGCTCAAAAGGCGATGGAGCTTGGTGCAACTATTGTGGCTATGAGTGACTCTAATGGTTACGTGTACGACGAGGATGGCATCGACCTCTCTCTTATAAAAGAAATCAAAGAAACAAGACGCGAAAGAATCAGTGAATATGCGGCTGAACGTGACAGCGCTATTTATCGCGTTGGATGTAAGAATATTTGGAGTGTGCCTTGTGATATTGCACTTCCCTGTGCAACTCAAAATGAGCTTGATGTTGACGGCGCCAAAGCTCTTGTTAAAAACGGATGCTTTGCGGTAGCTGAAGGCGCAAATATGCCTTCTACACCCGATGCGGTTGCATATTTCCAAGCAAACGGCGTTCTTTTTGCTCCTGCTAAAGCTGCAAACGCAGGTGGCGTGGCAACAAGCGCTCTTGAAATGAGCCAAAATTCCATGAGATATTCGTGGACGTTTGAAGAGGTTGATGAAAAATTGCATCAAATTATGAAAAATATATATAAAAATTGTTCTATGGCGGCTAATGAATACGGGCTTTGCAAAAATCTTGTTGCGGGCGCAAATATTGCAGGATTTTTGAAAGTTGCAGAGGCTATGAAGGCGCAAGGAGTAGTATAAGGAAGCTTTTGATAATGCGAGAATTACACAGAGAACATAGAAAAAGACATAAAGAAAGATTTTTGGAAACGTGTGGGGAGAATTTTCAAACTCATGAATTGGTTGAATTGCTGCTTTTTTATGCGATTCCAAGAAAAAACACAAATGGTATTGCACACGAGCTTTGCGAACGCTTTGGAACTATTGATAAAATGGCGGAAGCGAGTGTTGACGAACTTAAGCTTGTTGATGGAATTGGAGATAACTCTGCCATTTTGATTAAGCTGATACTTTCTTTGGCACAGAGATATATTGATGAAAAAAGCAAGGATACCAAACGCATAGAAACGCTTGAAAAAGCGGTAGATTATGGTAGGAACAGGATATTTGGCTCTGTTAAAGAGGTGGTTTATGCTACATTTACCGATAATTCGCTTAATGTTATTGATACCTCTCTTGTTGCTGTTGGGACGATAGATGAAGCAAAGCCGCTTATAAGAAATATTATTGAACTTTGCATATTAAAGCGTGCGAGTGCTGTGATTTTATTTCATAATCACCCACATGGCGGTACCGATGCATCCGAAGCTGATATTAATTTTACCTCTCTGCTTGAACGCGAGCTTGATTTGATTGGTATAAATCTTGTTGAACACATTGTGCTTGATAATTCGGGATTTAATGCCATTTTGAGAGATATTCGTGCTGTTAGAGGAATAGAATCTCATATAAATTTGGAAAAATTTTACGAAAAACAAATGATAGATAACCGAAAGGAAGTAAATAAATGAACGAAGTTTTGCTTTGTAAATACGGCGAAATAGTTCTTAAGGGAGCTAACCGTGCGTATTTTGAAGATATGCTCTGCAAGGAATTGCGCAAAAGAGCTAAAAAATGTGGAAATTTTGAGGTTTTGCGCGCGCAAAGTACAGTTTACATCGAGCCGCTTGATGAATTTTGCGATATGGATGCTATGCTTTCTGAAGCGCAAAAGGTTTTTGGTATAGTTGCTATCGCACGTGCTTATGTTTGCGAAAAATCGCTTGAGGCGATATCTGAGGCGGCACGCGAGTTTATCGCGCCGGAAATTAAAAAATATAGAACCTTTAAGGTTGAGGCAAAAAGAAGCGATAAGCGCTTCCCTCTTGATTCGATGGATCTTTCACGTGAAATTGGAGGAGTTTTGCTTTCTGTAAATCCTCGTGTTAAGGTTGACGTTAGAAATCCTGAAATCATTGTTAAGGTTGAGGTTAGAGAGCGCGCGGCGTATATCTATGCAGGTCACTATAAAGGTGCGGGTGGTATGCCCGTTGGCACTAACGGCAAGGGACTTTTGCTTCTTTCGGGAGGAATTGACTCCCCCGTTGCTGGTTATATGATGGCAAAGCGTGGTGTAAAGCTCGAGGCGGTGCATTTTGAGTCCTTCCCTTATACGAGTGAACGCGCACTTCAGAAGGTGCTTGACCTTGCTAAAATAGTTTCCGACTATTCGGGCGAGATTTACGTACATATAATTTCGCTTACACACATTCAAGAAGAGCTTGTAAAACATTGTAATGAAGAATATTTTACGCTTCTTCTTCGCAGATATATGGTGGCGCTTGCAAATAAGGTTGCAGAACGTTATAATTGTGGCGCACTTATCACAGGCGAAAGCGTTGGTCAGGTTGCAAGTCAGACGATGCAGGCGATTGGTGTTACTGATGCAGTTGCTAACATTCCTGTTTTCCGTCCTTGCATTGGTATGGACAAAGAAGAAATTGTTCAAATTTCAAGAAAAATTGGTGCGTTTGAAACTTCAATCCTTCCCTATGAGGACTGCTGTACTGTCTTTACTCCCAAGCACCCCAAAACAAAGCCTGAGCTTGAAAAAGTTATAGCTGAAGAAAATAAGCTCCCCTTTGATCAGCTCGTCGAAGAAGCTTATGCAACCATGAAAACTGAAAGAGTGTGCATTGATTAAAACATAAATTGTGATTGGGCGGGCACAAATATATAGTTATCAACTATTAATACCCGAAAAAATAATAGACTAATCCGAAACTTCTAACTGTAATGGATTGTGACCACAAAAAACAGCGGATTTTTCAAAATCGGGAAATAAATATTGGAGAAACAATGAAGAAAATAAAGCTTGAAAAGAAAGATAAAATATACATATCAATAATCTCGCTATTGACGGTTGCGATTGTCTTGCTTTCGGTTGCCCTTTTTGTTGCGAATCAACGAAAGTCAACGTGGAATATGAGCGAGTATTATAAGGATAAGGTTATATCTTTTGGTGTGCAAAACGCCAATCTCTCGCAAGGGCAAATTGTGTTCATTGGCGACTCAATAACGGATCTTTGTCCGCTTGACAATTATTATGCCGATCTTGACCTTGCATGCTATAATCGTGGAATCGGTGGAGATATAACTCTTGGCGTTATTGATCGCCTTAAGGTATCGGTTTTTGACTTGAATCCAAGTAAAATTGTGCTGATGATTGGCACTAACGATGTGAATTTTGGTTATTCTTATGAAGATATAATACAAAATTATAGAAATTTGCTTGATGAAATTAGCAAAAATCAACCAATGGTTGATATGTATGTGATGTCAATTATTCCCCAAAATAAAGATTTGGAAATATCGAATAATTTCAACGTAACAAAAAATAACGAAACAATTAGAAATCTTAATGTTGATATAAGAAAAATGTGTGAAGAGTATGGATATACCTTTGTGGATATATTCCATAGCTTGATTGATGAAAATGGTTATTTGAAAAAAGATTATAGTGATGATGGACTTCACTTGAATTCGAGCGGTTTTGAAGTTTGGGCTAGTTTGATTAAACCGTATTTAGAAAAATAATGGAGAATAATAATGGAAAAAAGCATTTTTATTGAAAAATTAAATACCGCTTTGAAGGAAAACACGGAAATTTCACTTGACGAAAAACAACAAGAACAAATGTTCTTGTTAGCAAAGCGACTTGTTGAAGTGAATGAAGTTATGAATTTGACCGCAATTACGGACGAAGATGGCATAATTTTGCGTCATTTGGTTGATTCTTTGCTGATTTCTGAGTATTTTGAGCCAAATTCGACTATAATTGATGTCGGATGTGGTGCGGGTTTCCCTTCTCTCCCACTTGCCATTGTGCGCCCTGACTTGAAAATTACCCCGCTTGATAGTACGGAAAAACGAATTAGATACGTAAATGAAACTGCGAATTTATTGGGACTCAAAAACGTAACAGCTGTTGCTGCTCGCGCAGAAGAGTTTGCAAATCAGCCTGAACATCGTGAAAAATTCGACTATGCAACTGCCCGAGCTGTGGCTGCATTGCCTGTTCTGTGTGAGTTGACAATTCCTTTTGTTAAGGTTGGCGGTAAACTTGTTGCAATGAAGGCTAAGGGTGCAAATGATGAGTTTGAAAATTCTCGAAGTGCTATTCGTCAACTTGCGGGAGCTAATTCACTTGCAAATACAGAATTGATAGAAAAAAATCTTCGAGGCAATATCAACGGTGAATTTGTGGAAGAAAACAGAACGATTGTTGTTGTAAATAAACTTTCTTCGACTCACAAGCAATTTCCGAGAAAATTTGCTCAAATTAAAAAGTCGCCTCTATAAAATGAATAAAAAGACCAGCTGGGATCCGGCTGGTCTTTTTTGTTGTGTCATGCTGATTGTTGAAATTGCACGGAGGGGTTTGATCCTGCGTTTGTTTCTCGCTAATGTAGTTGTGTAATGGTGAGCAATAAACCTTGAATATTCTTTTGCAAATTGTGATAATGTTTCACGTGAAACATAGTAATATATAAAAGTTTTGGGCTATATATCAACCAAATTCTGTTAAATGTTGTACAAAAGACATCATTTATATAAATAAAGTGATTTGTTTGAGCCGAATGCGCAGGTTTGAGTGTTTGTTGTGTGGTTTCCCTTGAAGAAATACCTTGGGTTGATGATGAGAACTTCAAGTGAGCGTTTTACACACAGCTAAAATCAACTGCGAGCGTTAGGCAATATTATAAGACGAGCTAGTTGCGTTGACAATTTCGCCTTTTGTTTTTTATGCTTTTCGTGTTTACTGTTGGATTTTCGCAATTTGCGTTTGTGGTGCGACGGAAAACCACGTACCGTTGACTTTGCGATTTTGTGCTTGCGGTATGCCTCGAAACCGATTGTGGTCGGATTTTTGCGATTGGGGGGCTTGCTGCGTGCTATAAGGCTGCATATTGCTGCGTTTTTGCAACCTTGCGCTTATAATGAGATAAAAAGCCGCGCTTGGCTACTCTTTTTTGAGGCCTTCTGCTTGCGGTGCGCTACAAAGCTGTGTATTGTTGGGCTTTCTTGCGATTTTGCGCTCGCTCTGCGTTGCGAGCTGCGCGCTGTTGCGATTTTTGCAGCCTCGCACCCGAGGTGTATTGCTAATTGTACATTCACTTTGATTGCTGTTTGCACCACAATTGAAGCTGCACACCCGCACCCGCGCCCGCACCCGCACCCGCACCCGCGCTGCCACATACTTGGTGGCAAATGGGATGGTTTTTGCATAAATGCCGCAAAAACGTTGTTTTGAAAATGTTTCACGTGAAACAAATTTATGATGAGTACCAAAGTGTTTCGCGCAAAAACAATCTGTGGCGAGTGCCAAAATGTTTCACGTGAAACAATAATGCGGCAAACTGACCTGATGTTTCGCGTGAAACAATAATACAACAAACCGACCAAATGTTTCACGTGAAACATTAAAATGCCATAAATTCCAATGTTTTTTTATTAAAATAATTGCATTTTCTATTGCAATTTTTGGAGTCTTGTGATATAATAAAAACTGTAAATTTATGCCCCGAAATATGTATTTTGGGCGCAAATAGCATAAAAATAACATTTTTTATATACGGAGGAACAAAATGGCAAAAATTATTGCTTTCGCCAACCAAAAAGGCGGTGTTGGTAAGACAACATCCGCTGTAAATGTTGCTGCTTCCCTTGGACTTCTTAATAAAAAAACGCTTTTGATTGACCTTGACCCCCAGGGCAATGCTACAAGTGGCGTTGGTATTCCTAAAAAGTCTTTGAAAGGCACAATAAAGGATGTGTTGACAGGCGAAATGGATATCAAAAACGTAATTTTACCAACAAATTACAAAAACTTATCAGTTATTCCTACAAATGTATCACTTTCTGGCGCAGAATTTGATCTTTATAATGATGAAGGTAGCGAATACAATCTTAAAGATGCATTTAAGAGCATTGCTAACGATTATGATTACATAATCATTGACTGTCCGCCTTCGCTTGGTATGCTTACAGTTAATGCTTTTGTTGCAAGTGATGGCATTCTTGTGCCTATGCAGGCGGAATTTTACGCTGTTGAGGGTCTTTCTCAGCTTATTGCAACAACAAAGCGTGTTAAAAAGCTTTATAATGAGGAACTCAACATTGTTGGTATTCTTATCACGATGTACAACAAGCGTCTTTTGCTCTCTATGCAGGTTATGGATGAACTTCAAAAATACTATCCTGATAAGTTGTTTAATACAACAATCTCAAGAAACGTAAAGCTTACAGAAGCTCCTGGATTTGGCAAGCCCGTTTATTATCATGATAAGCATTCAAAGGGTGCGAATGAGTATATTGAGGTTGCAAAAGAACTCATTTCAAGAATTTAACTTAAGAATTACTAATAAAATAGCCTAAATTGGCGTGAAAGGAACAAAAATGGCAAAATCAAGAGGACTTGGAAAAAGCATTTTCGATACTTTTGACGACAATCTTATCGAAAGCAAAAAAGGTGCGGGTGAGCATCTTAAAATTTCATCTATTGAGCCCCGCCGCGATCAGCCAAGAAAGACTTTTGAGAGAGAATCTCTTGAAGCTTTGGCGGAAAGTATTCAAAAACACGGTGTTTTACAGCCGATTATCGTAAGACCCAACCAAATTATTGACGACACTTATGAGATTATTGCGGGTGAGCGTCGTTGGAGAGCTGCAAAACTTGCGGGACTTGATGAAATTCCTGCAGTTATCCTTGATGGTGATGATTTGAAGATTGCGCAGGTAGCAATCATTGAAAACGTTCAGCGTGAAGATCTTAATGCTGTTGAAGAAGCACTTGCATATCAAGGTCTTATGGAAACCTTCGGACTTACACAAGATCAGGTTTCAAAGCAGGTTGGCAAGAGCCGTTCTGCTATTGCGAATCTTCTTCGCTTGCTTGATCTTCCTGAAGAAGTACTTGTTATGCTCAAAAATGACGAGATTTCTGCAGGTCACGCGCGTGCACTTCTTGGACTTGAATCTGAAGCTGATATGATTAATCTTGCGGGCAAAATTGTTGAGCGACAGTTGAGCGTACGTGAGGTTGAAAATGCAGTTAAAAAACTTAATTCAATTCCCGAACTTACTGAGATTGAAGACGCAGATGTGGTTAATACTACTGTAATGACCAGAATACATCTTCGAGAGCTTGAAAAGAGAAGCCGTGAAACTCTCGGAAGAAAGGTTAAAATTGTAAATAACTCCAAAAAGAGAGTTGTTGAAATTACCTTTGACTCTGATGAAGACCTTGAAACTTTGCTCTCTCGTGTTTGTGGAGCTGAAATTTTCGATAATATATAAAAAGAACAAATGTTCGTTATTGGTTGGAGGTAGAACAATGGATATTAAAGGCAGAAATTTAGGAACGTTCGATAATATGCACCACCAAGCTGAAAATGAAGCTTATCTGGCTATGGATAAGAAAAATGACGTTGAAAGCGAGCTTACTGCTAATCAATATAATCGAATTTTTCACAAAATCATAAGAAAAATCAAGAAACTTTTTAAGAAAAACTAAAGGAGAAACAAAAATGCTTGACATTAAATATATTAAAGAATGTCCCGATGAAGTCATCGCCCGTCTTGCAATGAAGGGGAAGGACGCAAAAGAGGAAATTGAACAGATTTTGAATCTTGATGCAAAGAGAAGAGCGCTTATTTCTGAAACAGAAGCTCTCAAGGCTGAGCAAAACAGAGTTAACAAGCTCATTCCTCAGTACAAGAAAGAGGGTAAGGACGTAAACGCAATTTTTGCTGAAATGAAGAAGCTCGGTGCTCGTTCGAAGGAAATCGACGCAGAGCTTAAAGAGGTTGACGTTCAGCTTCAGGGCGTGCTTCTCGGTCTTCCCAACCTTCCTGACCGTGACCTCAAGCCCGGCGGAAAAGAGAACAATGAGCCCATCCGTTACTTCGGCGAACCCCACAAGTTCGATTTCGAACCCAAGAATCACGTTGATCTTTGTACAGACCTTGGTCTTATCGACTACGAAAGAGGTACAAAGCTCTCCGGTAGCGGTTTCTGGATCTATCGTGGTATGGGTGCACGTCTTGAGTGGGCGCTTCTTAACTACTTTATCGACACACACTGGGCAGACGGATACGAGCTTATTTTGCCCCCTCACATGCTTGAATACGAGTGCGGTGTAACTGCAGGTCAGTTCCCCAAATTTGCTGACGAAGTGTTTAAGATTGCAAATCCCGTTGACGATCGTTCAAGATATATGCTTCCTACAGCTGAAGCTGCTCTTGCATCTCTTTATAGAAACGAAATTTTGACAGAGGCAGACCTTCCCAAGAAGCTCTTCTCATATACACCTTGCTTTAGACGTGAAGCAGGCTCTTACCGTTCCGACGAAAGAGGTATGGTACGTGGACATCAGTTTAATAAGGTTGAAATGTTCCAGTTTACACTCCCTGAAAAGAGTGACGAAGCGTTTGATGAACTTGTTCAGAAAGCAGAAGCGCTCGTTGCAGGTCTTGGCTTCCACTTCAGAACAGTTAAGCTCGCAGCAGAGGACTGCTCTGCGTCCATGGCAAGAACTTACGATATCGGAATCAACATTCCTTCAATGAACGGTTATAAGCAAGTTTCTTCCGTTTCTAATGCTCGTGATTATCAGGCTCGCCGTGGTATGATGAGAGTTCGTAGAGCTGACGGCAGAGTTGAGTTTATGCATACTCTTAACGGCTCAGGTCTTGCAACTTCTCGTGTACTTCCTGCACTCGTTGAGCAGAATCAGCTCGCAGACGGTAGCGTTGTAGTGCCTGAAGTTCTTCGCAAGTACGTTGGTACTGATTTGATTAAGAAGTAATAGTTACAAAAAGATGTGGGGGATTTTAAGGAAATCCCCCACACCCCAAACCTTTTTATAATAGGGTTTATCAAACAAACTCCGCGCAAATCGAAGGATGCCGACACCGCAGGTGTCATCCTCGAGCGTAGCGAAGGATCTCGGCATCCTTCATAACGATTTTTGAGCCATTTTAACAGGCGGCTCAAAAATCTGTAATTTGCTATTATGCGAGTGTGGTCGCTTTGTTTAGAATGAGGTAATCTGCATTTTGAAAGGAGTTCACTATGAAGAAAATAATCGCATTAATTTTAATAATCGTTATGATTTCGATTTCTTTGACATCTTGCGATATACTTGCAGGCGCGTTTCTTATATGGGTAGGAACACAAGAGTCAAGCATGGATGCACAAAATGAGTTTTTTGCTCACGAATATTTGATTGAATGTAAGCTTGAAGATATGCCCATACCAAACGTTGACGGCTCGTTTCGAACGGAAAGCAAACTGTATCTCAATATGACCGAAGAAGAATTTGACGCGTATTCAAAGGCGGTTTTTGACTATCTTTGGGCAAAGGAAGATGCGTATTTCAAGGGTTGTGAGGTGGACAGTGGCTTTGCAGGTGGAATTTTCTTTGCTCCCGAGGACAGATACGCGCCTCTTTTGGAAGATTATAATCTTGAAAGCGATGCACACCGATTCATTTTCTCGACCACCGAGTTTTTAAACGAGGGTGACGAATATAACAACCATTATTGGAACGAGGTTGTTATTCGAATAGTTCGTTCGTCCGGAACACTCGAAAAAGAGAATTTCACTTATAACACAACCATTCAGATTACAAATAAAGAAAACAACCTGCGCTCAAGCGTATATTACGAGGATTATTATACGGACTATCCAACAAGGAATTAAGACGTTTTGTGCAACATCGCCTTAATAAAAAAGGCAAAATTGAGGTAAAAATGAACAACAAAGGAAAATTTATTGTATTCGAGGGCATTGACGGAAGTGGCAAGACCACCCAGATAAACAAGCTCTGTGAATATTTGGAATCGAAGGGAAGAAAGGTTTACGTTACAAGCGAGCCGACAATCTCTCTTACGGGTGGAATGCTTCGCGATGCGCTTTCGGGCGTGAGCAAGAGAACCTCTTGCGAGATGGCGGCGATGTTTGTGCTTGACCGAATCTTCCACAATGTAAACAACAAATGGGGCATCGAAAAGATGCTTGAGGACGGTTATGACGTTCTTTGCGACAGATATTACTATTCGTCGCTTGCATATCAGGGAACTGAAACTGATTCCGAGTGGGTTAAGAATATGAATCTTAACTGTCCCGAAATTAGAACTCCCGACGCGTGCATATTCCTTGATCTCACTCCCGAAGAATCGCTTGAGCGAATCTCAAAGGGAAGAGCAACTACTGAAATTTATGAAACAAAAGAGAAACTAACTGCAGTTAGAAACAAGTTTTTGAGTGTTTTTGACGAACTCAAGGACAGAGAAGGGGAGCGCATTTGCATTATCTCCGCCTTTGGTGATGTTGAAACTGTTGCAAAGAGAATTTCAAACGCAGTTGATGAGATAATTGCTTGATAAATTAGGATTTATCGGTGTGTTCGCACTCACTTTCCACGATTGTTTCGTCCACCTTTTCAAAGGTGGCGCCCTGTGCATAGCAGCGCCCGCCGCGTAGGCGATACGGCATTTCTTTTTTGGGAACTTTTTCGCTTTCGTTTTTGCGTTAGCAAATGTCTGACGTAAGTCAGGCAAGAAAGAAGGTGCCTCTGG
>JAZKZP010000097.1:0-17851 GCA_045612715.1 Eubacteriales bacterium | reverse complement strand
CTAACTGTTAGATAAATCAAAATTTGAAAAATCATCACGTAAAAAGAGGAGTCTTTCGACTCCTCTTTGATTTTGATTATTCCTCGTTATTCATTCTTTTTTCCATCATATCAGCTTTAGTTACAAGTACTACACGAGGTTTGTTTCCATCGGGAGCACTAACGTAGCCAAGAGCTTCCATTCTGTCGATTATCTTCGCTGCTCTGCCATAACCAATTTCAAGTCTGCGCTGAAGCAAGGATGTAGAAATCTTACCCATTTCAATAGCAACGTCGAGCGCCTGTTTGAATTTAGGATCAACTCCCTCTTCACCGGGCTCTCCGTCATCGTCCATTCCCGCAAAGCTTCCTCCGGCACCGCCTTTACCCTTGGGCATACCACATTTTGCAGCTTCTTCTTCAAGACGTTTAATAAACGCGTCATTAAAGGAAACACCGTCATTATGCTCGTTAATGAAGTCAACTATTCTCTCAACCTCGCGGTCATCAATGAATGCACCCTGAACACGCATCGGCTTTGTTGAACCAATAGGAGCAAAAAGCATATCTCCACGTCCAATAAGCTTATCAGCACCTGCTGTATCAAGGATTGTCTTTGAGTCAACCTGAGATGCAACGGTAAACGCAATACGAGAAGGAATATTAGCTTTAATAAGACCCGTTACTACGTCAACAGAAGGACGCTGTGTACCAACGATAAGGTGGATACCTGCTGCTCTCGCCTTCTGTGCAATACGGCAGATAGCTGTTTCAACGTCGTCAGCTGCAGTCATCATAAGGTCCGCAAGCTCGTCTATAATAATTACAATATAAGGAAGATATTCCTTTGAAGGATCGTTAGCTGTGAGTTCGTTATAACCCGAAATATTCTTTGCGCCAACGCTTTCAATAAGTTCAAATCTTCTCTCCATCTCTGCAACAGCAGAAGCAAGTGCGCCTGCAGCCTTTTTAGGATCAGTTACGATAGGAGCATAGAGATGAGGAATTGATCTAAATGGTTGGAATTCAACTTTTTTGGGGTCTATAAGGATGAGCTTAACATCACGTGGGCTCGCCTTATAAAGAATACTCATAATAATACAGTTGATACAAACAGATTTACCCGAACCGGTTGTACCCGCAATAAGCATATGTGGCATCTTTCCAATATCGAAGTAAACGGAATTACCACCAACGTCCTTACCAAGAGCAGCTGTCAAAATGCTCTTCTTCTCTTCAAATTCGGGATTATCAATAAGTGAGCGCAAACCAACAGTTGCAGCTGTCTTATTTGGAACTTCGATACCAACCGCCGCCTTGTTAGGAATGGGCGCTTCAATTCTTACACCGGTTGTTGCAAGACTAAGTGCGATATCGTCAACAAGATTTGCAATAGAACGGATTCGAACACCAACATCAGGTTTAAGCTCGTAACGAGTAATTGTTGGTCCTCTTGAATATGTAATCTCCTGAATACGAACCCCAAAGCTTTTAAGCGTTTCCATAAGAGCATTAGCATTTGCTTTTATTTCATCGTGAGCTGTTTTTTCGTCCTCGTCATTTCTATAATTTTTAAGAAGATTAACGTCAGGTCTGACATACTCACGCATAACATTTTCAGGAACTGTAGAATCCTCGCCCTCATCAGGAACTGTTTCAATGTCAGTTATTTCCTTCATCTCAAGCTCAATAACGTCTTGCTTTTTAGAAATCGCATTGGGCTTTTCCTCAACAACAATTTCTTCTTCCACTACAGCAGGAACATTTTCTTCCTCTTGAACAGGTGCAAATTCCTTGGGAGGATTTTTAAACACTGATGCCACGTTAACTCTGCCATCGTCAATCTCTTCTTTTACATCATCTTCAAAATCAACCTTCTGAAGTTTTGGTTCGTCATAAACAACAGGTTCAGGCTCAACAAATCTCATCTCGCCATATTTCTTCTTGTCGTTTATTTCTTTTTGTTCTATTTCAATAGCACGGCGCTCTGCCATTGCTATTCTTTCATTTTCAAGCTCAATTTCAGCCTTGCGAGCCAATTCCTCTTCAGCGGCAATACGTTCTGCTTCAAGCTTGCGAATTTCAGCCTCCTCGGCCTTTCTCTGCTTATCAATCTCTCTCTGCTCGCGTCTTTCTTCTTTTCTCACTTCATTCTTTTCTCTTTGAACAACACAGAAAGCAGCCCATTTTTGCTCGAGCCATTCTGTAATAGCACCAGGTCTTATACCAAGAGAAAGAATAAAGAAAACAACGCTGAGCGCAATCATAATAATTGCAGTACCAACGGATTTAAACAAGAAATATATACACTCGCAGAACAATCCACCGATAGCACCCGAGCTAAAAAGATGTGCCGAGGAATATTCAAAGATAGAACCAACACCAATAAATACATCAAGATCAGAATTGATAATACCCTTTGTAAAAACATGTATAAGTCCTGAAAAAGAAACCAAGAATATAACTGCAAAAACTGCCTTTGATGTTGCCAATCCATTGTCAACAAATTTGCGCCAATTCGCCGCAAGATTAACAAGCGCCACGGGAATTACGAAAGCGCAAAAGCCAAAGAGTCCCCAAAATACGTTTTTAAGGAAAACACCTGCCATTCCAACATGCTTTTCACCTGTAAACGCAGCAAGGATAAAGCAAGCTTCAAGCAAAAGCGCAACAGCCACAAAAACAAACGGCAATATTTGGTTTATAAGTTTTTCAGAAGGAACAACATAAGCGGGCTTATGTGCCTTTGAGCCTTTATTTTGAGAAGCTTTTTTTGTAGGAGCTTTTTGCAAAGCCTGTTTTGATTTTTGATTGGTGGATTTCTTTTTTTCTGCCATTTTTTCACGTCCTTTGAAGAATTTATGTAAATGTTAAACACTACATAGCAATACATATTTAATTATATCATATAAATTTTATAATTTCAATATAAATTTAGGGAGTTTTTTATGAAATTTATCAAAAAATACGGCATTTGCACATGTATTGGCGCTCTTGCCGGAGGAGTTAACGGTCTTTTGGGAGCAGGTGGTGGAATAATTGCAACTTATTATCTTTCTCACACACTAAATGAAAATCAAAAAAGTCAAAACGGAGTATTTGCCAACGCCGTAGCAACTATGCTCCCAATATCAATAATATCTATTTTTCTTTATATTGCTAAAGGATATCTTATAATAGATAATGGGTTACTGTCATTGTTACCCTCTGCAATAATAGGTGGAATTTTAGGTGCATTTTTATTAACAAAATTGAAATTAAAAGTAGTTAAAATAATATTTGCAATTTTGGTTACAATTTCTGGGTTTATGATGATATTAAAATAAAGAAACGGAGTTATCAAAACTCCGTTTCTTTTATTGCCATTTCAAATGCTTTCTTTATCTCGTCAAACGTATAGCCATATCTCACAAGAGAACCCGCAATCTTTTTTCTCACTTCCGATTCCTCAGGTATAATTTTATGCTTTTTACGAAGCAAAAGAGCACAATTTTCAATCATTTGCTCTTTTGTTATGTCTTCAAGAGCATTTTCTATATACTCTTTTTGATATCCCTTAGCTAAAAGATCCTGATATATTCTCTTTTTGCCCCAGAGTTTTCGCAAGCAAGAGTCAACCTCTCGTTCAATATCAAATTCTTCGTTTATAGCACCCATTTCAACAAGATGAGTTGCAGCGCTTTCGGCACTTTCCTTGTCAATTCCTTTATTTCTAAGTCGCTGCACCAAACGTTTTCTTGATGACGAGGAATAGGAAAGAAGATTACTTCCCTTTCGTATAGCAATGCACTCTTTTGAACATTTCTCAAGAGAATCAAACATTTCCTCGTCCAAAACCATTCCCTTACGCAAAGCGAGTTCAAGATATTGATTAGTAAAAATCAAAAACTTGCGTTTTTCTTTGTTTCCCACATCATCGGAAATTTGCAAAGTGAGGAGCATTTCTGCCCCCTCACTTACCGCATTTACCGAAATTATCTCGATTTTCATTTCAATTATTCGTCGCCAAGTGTTTCGATTTCGAAGGTATCGATATCGTCATCATCATCAAGTTCAAATTCGTCGTCATTGTGTTCAACAAGCTTATCAGCCATTGCACGAACCTTTGCTTCAAGCACGTCCATAAGCTCCTGATTGCTTTCAAATATCTTTCTTGTATTATCCTTACCTTGAGCAAGTCTTTCTCCCTCATAAGAGAACCAAGAACCACTCTTTTTAATAATTCCAAGTGTGATACCCATATCTATAAGCTCGCTTGATTTGGAAATTCCCTTTCCGTAAAGAATATCGAATTCAGCCACTTTAAAGGGAGGAGCTACCTTGTTCTTAACTATCTTACATTTAACACGGTTACCGTAAACGTCAGCACCATTCTTAAGCTGCTCGGTCTTTCTTATATCAATACGAACGGATGAATAGAATTTAAGCGCACGTCCACCGGGTGTGGTTTCGGGGTTTCCATACATAACTCCAACCTTTTCACGAAGCTGGTTGATGAAGATAACAACTGCATTGCTCTTTGAAATAACGGAAGAAAGCTTTCTCATTGCCTGTGACATAAGACGGGCTTGAACACCGACCATGCTTGCACCCATCTCACCGTCGATTTCCTGACGAGGAACGAGAGCCGCAACAGAGTCCACAACAACTACGTCGATAGCGCCTGAACGAACAAGCGCTTCAGTAATTTCAAGTGCATCTTCACCACAGTCGGGCTGGGACACAAGCAATTCATTAATATTTACACCAAGTGCCTTTGCATAAACAGGATCAAGTGCGTGCTCTGCATCGATAAACGCAGCTTCTCCACCTGCCTTTTGCACCTCTGCAATAATGTGAAGAGCAACAGTTGTTTTACCCGAAGATTCAGGGCCAAAAATTTCAACTATTCTTCCCTTCGGCACACCACCGATACCAAGCGCAAAATCAAGAGCAAGTGAGCCTGTATGAACAGCCTGAACCTCCATATGTGTATTCTCACCAAGCTTCATAACTGTTCCTGTACCAAAATCTCTTTCAAGCTGTGCAAGAGCTGTACTTAACGCCTTTTTACGCGCTTCTTTATCATCAATTGGTGCTGTTTTTGCAACAGCCGCTTTTTTAGTTGCCATAATATATACCTCCAAAATTGGTTTCAAATTTAATTTACGTGCCTATTATACACCCTATTTTTCTATTTGTCAAGACATTTTTTCTTATTTCGGAAATATTTTTTTATGTTTTTGATATTTTATTCTCATAATTCCATTTTTGGAAATTTCAAAAATATGTATTGACAATATTTTACAAATATGTTAATATATTAGTGTTTTGAATTTAATCTATTTAATTTAAGGAGAAAAATTATGGCAAATGTTTGCGTAATCACAGGTGGCGGAAGCGGAATGGGTCTTGCCGCTGCAAAATTTATGCCCAAGGATAAAATCATCGTTATCTCAGGCAGAACGCTTTCAAAGCTTGAGGGCGCTGTTAAAGAGCTTGAGGCACTCGGCTACACAGCTTATGCAAAGGCTTGTGACACTTCCAAGAGAGAAAGTGTTAAAGAGCTTGTTGCTTTTGCAAAAGATCTTGGCGAAATCAAAAACGTTATCAACTCTGCAGGTCTTTCACCTGCTATGAGTGATCCCGAAACAATCGTAAGAGTAAATGCACTCGGTACAGTTTATATCAACGAAGAGTTTTCAAAGGTTATGAATGCAGGTAGCGTTATCGTTGACGTTTCTTCAAACTCAGCTTACATCCTTCCCTCTTTCATCATCAACAAGAAGGATTACAAGCTTGCAGATACCGACGAAGATAAATTCGTTAAGAAGATTATCAAAAAGGCAAATATGGCGAAAGGCGACTATCAAAGAAGCGGTTTCGCATATTCTCTTTCAAAGAATTTCGTAGTTTGGTATGCTCAAAAGTGCGCATTTGAATATGGTAAGAAAGGCATCAGAGTTTGCTCTCTCAGCCCCGGACTTATCGCTACCGACATGGGCAATCTTGAAGCTAAAGACGGTGGAATGCTTATTCCTATGTCTGCAGAAGAAAGAATGGGCAAGCCCGAAGAGCTTGGCTATGCTCTTGCAACAGTTGCAGACGAAAGAAACGGATACCTTGCAGGTGTTGACGTACTCGTTGACGGTGGAAGCACAAATGGTATGAAAGAATTCAAAAAGAATAAGAAATAATATTTCACAAAAGGGACTCATATGAGTCCTTTTTGTCTTATAAATTGGGATTTGTCGGGATGTTTAAAAGTTAGTTTGCCTATGAAGCGGACGCACACAGTGCGCCCCTACAAAGACATTACTAATTTTAAAGCCATATAATAGCCAAATTGTAAACGAAATGGCTACTAATTTGCGATATTTGACGCACAAACACCGTAGGGGCGCACTGTGTGCGTCCGTTATTCAACAAAACTATCTCCCCGATAAATCAAAATTTGAAACACTCAAACATACAAAAAATCCCCGAATTTTTAATTCGGGGGTTATTGTTACAGTTTGTTATTGAGTTTTATTTCAAGGATACTGTTCCGTTTGAACAAACAACTTCGGTAGCTGGAATACCAGATTTCCATAAAAAATTCTTATCTATAGCTTCCCATTGCTCAACAGTTCCCGTAAAGTTAATACTTTCAAGCAATGTACAATTATAGAATGCAGCACCACCAATACTCGTCACGGAGTCTGGGATTTCTATGCTTGTAAGCGATGTGCAAGTGGAGAATGCAGAATTACCAATACTCGTCACGGAGTCTGGGATAGTTATGCTTGTAAGCGATGTGCAATCGGAGAATGCACAATCACCAATACTCGTCACCGAGTCTGGGATAACAAAAGTTGTATCCTTTTTACCCATTGCATATTTAATAAGCGTTTTTACACTCTTATCATAAAGATTTCCGTCTATTGATTTATAATATGCATTGTTTTTATCAACTTCAATGCTTGTGAGCGAGGTGCAACTGGAGAATGCAGAATTACCAATACTCGTCACGGAGTCTGGGATAGTTATGCTTGTAAGCGATAAGCAAGAACCGAATGCATTTGAACCGATGTTTGTTACGGAATCGGGAATTTCTATGCTTGTGAGAGTACCGCAACCAAAGAATGCAGAATTACCAATACTCGTCACGGAATCGGGAATGATTATGGTTTTTATTGTATTATTTGAATTAAAGGCATATTTGTAAATCTCGTAACTTTCATCTTTATAGTTTTCGGGAAGTGTAGGATTTTCTTCTTCACCAATGTATTTGACAAGGTAATTTACTCCTTTATATGTGTAAAAGAAAAAGTTGCCTGACTTTTCAAGTTTGCTTTCACCATTATGAACTTCAAGTGCACCAAACTGAATGTCTAACTGTGAGTGGTTAATAATCTCAACGAGTTCTATTTTATCAAATGCGTCCCATTCAATTTTAGTGACGTTCTTGCCAATGCTAATGCTCATAAGCGAGTCACAGTATCTAAATGCACCCTCACCAATCACAGTTACACCATTAGAGATAACTACGCTAATAATTGAGTTGTCATCTTCAAAAGCATTTTTTTGTATTTGATATTTTTCCCCGTTGTAATTGTCGGGAAATACAAGCTCAGTATCATATCCAACATAATCAATAATATAATTTATGCCGTTTTCCCTATAAAACAGATATTCGTCTACGTTATCTATGTGACTTTCTCCAGCGTGAACATCATTTGCATAGTATGCAATACCACCGTAATCACTTGAACCTGCAACTATGTCAAGCGAGGAGTTATTTACAACTTCTACCATTCTGACACAGTATTCAAAAGCTTTATTGCCAATAATTTTAACGTTTTTTTCAAGTTCTACACTTCGAAGTGAACAATATGAAAAAGCATAGTCTCCGATTTCTGTTAGGCTATAGGGCAATTCTATAATTACAAGAGAAGTTGCACCATAAAAAGCATAGCTCGCAATTTTTGTTACACCATCAGGAATAGAAAAGGTTTTATCTGATTTACCCCTCGCATATTGTAACAAGGTCGTTTCGCTTTTGTCGTAAAGATTTCCGTCAATTGATTTATAGTATTTATTGTTTTCATCAATTTCAATACTTGTAAGCGAGAGACAAAGAGAAAATGCATTCTCACCAATACTTGTAACAGAATCAGGAATCTTAATATTCTGAAGTTTAAAACAAAAGTAAAATGCACCCGCTCCTATCACGGAAACGGTATCCGGAATGATAATGCTGGTAATTTGTGATGCCAGAGTCGCTTCGGCTGTGTTTAAATTGATTCCAATAAATGCCATATCTCGAATTGCTGTAACGGGCAATCCATTATAAGTTTCAGGAATAACAATATTGGTATCAGTACAATTACCAATTCCCGTTACGGAATAACTTGCATTATCATCATTGAGAGTAAATTCAAGCCCTTTTGAATGTTTATCCTCAGCAGGAGGATCCTCAGGGGGATTTTGATTTGTGGTTGTTGTAAATGTCGGAGTTGTAGTTGTCGCTTTAGTTGCTTGCATTGTAGTAGTCGTTGTTTGAGGACTCTCAAAGCACGAAACGAGCGCAAGCATTAGAGCGATAATGAATATAATTGATAATACTTTTTTCATAATCTTTACCCTTTCCAAAATAAAAAATGCGCCAACGTGAGCTGACGCATTAAAAACGCATCGCTCCAATTGTCGCCAAACAAAATCTTTTAACCGTATTAAAGTACGCAAAAAGCAGAGCATACGCATTTTTATCAAAAATAAAAATGTGCGTGCCTTTCATACGGTTGCTATTAGATTTTGTTTGGTATCATTATACTAGCACAAATATTGGTATTTTGTCAATATTAATATAGAAATATGGTATAAATTGGGACTTAGCGGTAAGTTTAAAAAATTACTTTATGCACAATAACCCTCTCCGTCACACTTTGTGTGCCACCTCTCCCAAGTGAGAGGCTTTGAGAGGCTTTATATATCAATCGTTTATAAATATAGGCTCGCCCTTGGGAGAGCTCCGCGCTAGCGGTGAGAGGGTCTTTTAACATAAATTAACTCCCCTATAAATCAAAATTTGAAATACATAAAACAATTAATTTTTGTCAATATTATTAAATAAATATGTATTTGAGGTTTATTTATGTTTTATGAATTTTTGGCAGATTTAAATTTTATTGTGGGATTTATTCTGTTTTTGTGCTATTCGTATCAAATTTTCTACACCATTGTTCCCTTTTCAATAAAAGAACGCAAGCACAAGCAACCGATAAAAAAGAGCAAAATTGCAATCCTTATTGCAGCACGCAACGAAGAAAAAGTTATCAGTGAGCTTCTCAATTCTATAAACGAGCAGGATTATGATAAGGAATGTTTACAAACAGTAGTTATCGCAGACAACTGCACCGATTCAACTGCACAAATTGCCCGAAGCAAAGGAGCTATCGTATTTGAACGATTCAACAAAGAAAAAATCGGAAAAGGATATGCTCTAGATTTTGCCATCGACAATCTACGTAAAAACGGAGATTTAGAAAGAATTGATGGCATTATCGTTCTTGACGCGGATAACCTATTAACTACGAATTATGTCACTGAGATGAGCAAAACCTTTTCCGATGGATATGAGGTATTCACAAGCTACCGAAATTCAAAAAACTACGGAGATAACTGGATAAGCGCAGGTTACGGTTTATGGTATATAAGAGAATCGAAATTTCTACACTATGCACGCATGCTTTTAAATTCATCTTGTGCAATATCGGGAACAGGATTTTTCGTAAGTAAAAAAATCCTTGACAAATTTAATGGCTGGAAATTTTATTTATTAACCGAGGATATTGAATTTTCAATTTTCTCAATCATAAACGGTATAAAAATTGGTTGTTGCATAAATGCCGAGCTTTTCGACGAACAGCCAATAACATTTGAGCAATCCTATAAACAAAGGCTGCGATGGTCAAAGGGATTTTTTCAAGTTTGGCAAAAACACGGCAAAGAGCTTATAAAAGGAATATTTAAACACCGCAAATTTGCCTTTTTCGATATGACGATGAACATTATGCCAGCTTTTATTTTGACCGTTGTACTTTTGTTCACAAGCATAAGCTCGATCATATTTGGAATTTTCGGATTGGGCGATCCCTCTCCCGTTGTCGAAAGCCTATTGGGATATATAGCATTCACCTATTCCGTTATGTTTATTATGGGACTTATTACAATAATAAGTGAATGGAATAAGATACACACAAGCACGGGAAGAAAGATTGGATATTTGTTTTTATTCCCAATTTTTATGTACACCTATATCCCAATTTCAGTGATAGCTCTTTTTAAAAGAGTTGCGTGGGAGCCAATACACCACACGCGCTCTCGCTCAATTGATGAGGTAACTAAGCAAAAATGAAAACAATTATAATTTCTCTCATTATCGCCACACTCTCGGGTATGGGTGTTGGTGGAGGTGGTCTTTTGGTGATTTACCTCACCCTTTTTGAAGGAACTGAACAAATAATTGCACAAGGAACAAATCTCTGCTTTTTTATCATCGCCGCCATTGCTTCAACAATTTATAATGTACAAAAAAAGAAGATAGTTTGGAAAACAACTATCATTTTAAGCATAACAGGAATTTTAGGCGCAGTTGTTGGAGTATGGATTGCAGGTGTTATTGATCCTTCAATTTTGAAAAAAATATTTGGCATTTTGCTGATTTTGGGAGGCTTTTCTTCTTTCATTTCCCTTTTTAGTAAAAAGAAACAAATATAAAATATATAATTAATGTAAAATAAACAAATTTTTTTGAATAATTTTCTAAAAAACTATTTACAAAATGTATTTTTTGTGTTAAAATATGTCTCGTATGACGTATAGCTCGGTTTTTGGAAATAAAGATGGCAATAGCTGTGTTTCACCCACCAATAACTGTGCTTTGCGTTAAATAATTTTTAGAAAGGTGAAATTAATCATGATCTTGAAAGACGAAAAGCAGGCTATCATTGCTGAATATGCTATCCACGAAGGTGACACAGGTTCTCCTGAAGTTCAGATCGCTATTCTCACTCACAGAATCAACAGCCTCAACGAGCATCTTAAGAACAACCACAACGACCATCACAGCCGTCGCGGTCTTCTTAAAATGGTAGGTCACAGAAGAAACCTTCTCGGTTACCTTCAGAGAGTTGATATCGAAAGATACAGAGCAATCATCAAGAAGCTCGGCATCAGAAAGTAAGAACAAATATCGGAGTGGGAGAGTGGGTTTTTGCCGACTCCTCACTCCCTTTGTTTGTTTTTAAGAAATTATCAAGTCGCAAATCTTACGGATGTTTTAGCAGTTAATTATGTGTTGAATACCCTTTCAACCCGTAATTAAGTGCTAAACCCCGTAAGAATAAAATATATAGAATTTAAAATTTTTATGGAGGAAATTTAAAAATGAGTAATTCAATTAGCTCACCTATGGTGTTTAAAAACTTTAAGACATTTCATTACACTTTAGCAGGCAGACCCCTTATTGTTGAAACAGGTAAGCTTGCAGGTCTTGCAAATGGCTCTTGCCTTGTAAGATATGGCGATACAGCAGTTCTTTGCTGTGCAACAGCATCCGAAAAGCCCCGTGACGGCATCGACTTCCTTCCCCTCTCCGTTGACTTCGACGAGAGAATGTATGCGGCAGGTAAAATCCCCGGTGGTTACCTTCGTCGTGAGGGTCGTCCTCCCGAAAAGGCAATTTTGACAAGCCGTGTTATCGACCGTCCTATTCGTCCCTTGTTCCCCAAGGATCTTCGTAATGACGTTTCTCTTTCTCTTACAGTTATGTCATACGATCCCGACTGCTCACCCGAAATCACAGCTATGATTGGTGCTTCCATTGCCCTTTCTATCTCTGATATTCCGTGGAATGGTCCTATCTCCGGTGTATTTATGGGTCTTGTTAACGGCGAACTCGTTGTTAACCCCACAGAAGCACAGAGAGCAGTTTCTGACCTTGAACTCACAGTAGCATCTTCTATGAAGAAGGTTGTTATGATTGAAGCAGGTGCTAACGAAGTTGCTGATGACCTTATGTTCGATGCTATCATGCTCGCTCACAAGGAAAACCAGGGCGTTCTTGAATTCATCAACGCAATCGTTGACGAAATCGGTAAGACAAAATTCGAATATCCTTCTTGCGAACTCGACCACGATATGTTCGATAAGATTTTCGCTTTCTGCGAAAAGGATGTTATGGAAGCTCTTGATACTGATGACAAGACAGTAAGAGATGCAAAGATGTTCCCCATTAAGGAAGCTATCCTTGCAAACTTTAGCGAAGAATATCCCGACCTTCCCACAATGATGGAAGAGCTTGTTTATAAAATTCAGAAGAAGATCGTTCGCCGTTGGTTGCTCGTTGACAAGAAACGTGTTGACGGAAGACGTATGGACGAAATCAGACCTCTTGGCTCTGAAGTAGGACTTCTTCCCAGAGCGCATGGTTCAGGTCTTTTCACTCGTGGACAGACTCAGGTACTTACAGTTGCTACTCTTGGTACACTCAGCGAAGCACAAATCCTTGACGGACTTGATAACGACAAGGAAAAGAGATATATGCACCACTACAACATGCCCGGCTTCTCAACAGGTGAAGCTAAGCCCGCACGTTCTCCCGGACGTCGTGAAATCGGTCACGGTGCTCTTGCTGAAAGATCTCTCGTTCCCGTTCTTCCTTCCGTTGAAGAATTCCCCTATGCTATCCGTCTTGTATCCGACGTAGTTTCCTCTAACGGTTCTACATCTCAGGGTTCAGTTTGTGGTTCTACTCTTGCTCTTATGGATGCAGGTGTTCCGATTAAGGCTCCCGTTGCAGGTATCTCTTGTGGTCTTATCACAGCTGAAGATGGCTCTTGGGACACAATGCTCGACATTCAGGGTCTTGAAGACTTCTACGGCGATATGGACTTCAAGGTAGCTGGTACTCACAAGGGTATTACATCCATTCAGATGGACCTTAAGATTGACGGTCTTACACCCGAAATCATTAAGAAAGCTTTCGAACAGACACACGCAGGTAGAGATTACATCATCGACGAAGTAATCCTTAAGGCAATCGAAGCTCCTCGTGCTGAAGTTTCAAGATATGCTCCTAAGATGACAACAATGAAAATCGATCCCGATAAGATTCGTGAAGTAATCGGTAAGGGTGGTTCTGTAATTCAGAAGATCGTTGCTGATACAGGTGCAAAGATTGACATCGACGATGATGGTACAATCAGAATCGCTGCAGTTAACGGCGACAGCGCAGCTGCTGCTAAGGCTTGCATCGATGCAATCGTATTCGAGCCCGAGGTTGGTGCTGTTTACACAGGTACTGTAACAGGTATTAAGGAATTCGGCGCATTCGTTGAATACGTTCCTGGCAAAGAAGGTCTTGTTCACATCTCCAAGATTGCAAAAGAAAGAATCGAAAAGGTTGAAGACGTTCTCAAACTTGGCGATACAGTTAAGGTTAAATACATGGGCGTTGACGCTAAGGGAAGAATGAACTTCTCTATCAAAGACGCACAGTAATAGATTTGAATAATTAATGCTTTTTCCTTGGGAGAAATCCCAAGGAAAAAATATCTTTGCCACTTTTTCGGCAGAAAGGATACGATATGGCTAAAAACGACTCCAAAACAAAAGCTTTTTCTACAAACGTAAAGAAAAGTAAAAAGAGTGTTAAAAACAAAAAAAGAGTAAGACGCAAAGTGGTTGTTTCAATTTTCGCCATTATCGCACTTATTTTGGTTGTTTTTGCAGCGCTTATAATTGCCAAAATAGTAGAAAAAGCAAGCAATACTAATTCCACACCTACCCCGCCTTCCAATGAGAATGTTACTTACATTCCTCGAGATGCGGGAAATGTGAAGATAGGTAATCTGCTTTTAATCAACACAACAAATCCATTTGATTACAATATCAATAATTTAGTTTCATCATCGTACGAAAATCTTCCCCAAGGTATTGTGAATTTGTGGGCATTCAAAAACAATTCAGCCAATAATTCCGAAACCAAAATCAAAATTGAGAGTTTGGGAATTTCTGCACCCACTTATGAATTGTCAAGCCCAACTTTGGCAAATCAAATTTGCCTTGAAGAAAATACACTTCGTGCATTCAATCAAATGATGCTTGATTATTGCAAAACCTTGGATCTTTCAGATTATTCATCCGGTTCCGCAAGTAAAATCAACGTTGCTTGGGGTTGGTCACATGAAAATGATCTTCAAAATGATATAGCATCCTACGGAAATGCGTTTTTGAGCCAAGCAGATGGCAAATCAATAACTTTAAAGCAAGTTAAAGCCGGAAACGAACAGATTACCATCACGGAAAATAATCTCAAAAACAATTTTTCATGGATTTATAATAACGCTCATAAATACGGATTCATAATTCGTTATCCCGACGCTTGCGAAAACCACACAGGATTTAATAGCGCAGACAGAGTTCACCTTCGTTACATAGGCGTTGAACACGCAACATATATTTTCAGCAACAATGTTTGCTTTGAGGAATATCTTGAGTTGATTCGCACAAAACATAGTATTAATAACCCACTTGTGATAAACTCAGCAAATGGTAAAACATACAATGTTTATTATGTTGCATATTTTGGAAATCCAACAAGTGTTCCTGTGCCAAAAGATTCAAATTATGTAATTTCCGGCGATAATATGAATGGATTTATCGTAACTGTAGAAAAATAATAAAGAAAACAAAATCAAGGATTGAAAAATCCTTGATTTTTTTATCTATGAAAGGAATTCCATGAGCAAACAAAATCTTTCAAGCCTAATTTTGCTTATTCTAATTACTATAATTATACTTTTCTTCTCATTTTCATATATTTTCACAAATGATAACAGTTTTTCAGAAAACGAAAATCGTGTTTTACAAACCTTGCCCAAGTTCACTTTTGAAAAGCTTATAAATGGCTCATATACGCGTCAGCTTCATGATTATTTTTCTGACCAGATGCTTTTTCGAAACCAAATGATTGAACTTAAAGCAACCACGGAACTTTTAATTGGCAAAAACGAAAATAACAATATTCTCCTTGGAAAAGATAGCTATTTGATAGAAACGCATCAATATACCGATGATAATTATGATTTTTTAAGAAAAAACCTATACAAAATTGAACGGTTGATGCAAAATCTCAAAACAAGTGGCATCAAAGCAAATTCGATGATTATTCCACGAAAGGTTGATGTATTAGAGAACAGTTTTCCACCTTATTATTCTAACGATAGAAACAAAGCAGTTTGGAAAGTTATTGGAAATGAGCATATCAAATTAACTGACGCACTCGCATTAAAACAAAAGAATAGTGTTCAAGTTTTCTACAAAACAGACCACCATCTAACCGCTGAAGGAATACATTGTGTTTATGAAAATTTAAGCCAAATTTTAGATTTTGTTCCCTACTCTTTAGATTATTTTAATTTGCAATCGCTATCAAATGATTTTCGTGGCACAACCTATTCAAAATCGGGATTTTTCTTTGTTAGTTCAGAAGAAATTAAAGCTCCAAAATTAGAAAATAGCAAATACCGGGTAACTATAGTTGACACAGAAAGAGAATTTGACACTCTATATGATGATTCTTATTTAAATATAAAAGATAAATACGGGACTTTTCTTTCGGGCAACAACGCACATGTGAAAATTTATGACACAGAAAATGCAAAAAAAGAAACTTTATTACTAATCAAAGATAGCTTTTCTCACGCGCTTGCTCCATTTCTTTGTGAGCATTATAATTTAGAGCTTATCGACCCTCGTTACTATAATGCCTCTATTGAGGAATATATAAAGCAAAACAATATCAAATATGTACTTTTCTTGTTTGGAATTGACACATTAGCTTCGGGTAATATTGTTATGCGATAATTGGAATTTGTCAAAGTGTCAACTTTTTAATTGTTTCTGACTCAATAAATCAAAATAGAAAAGCACCGATTTAATCGGTGCTTTTTTTATTTAATTACATAGCAATTTTTAATTCCGTAGTATTTAAAACATTCCATTGCATTTTCATCTATCACTTCGCCCGCAACAGCAATCGGCACAGCGGGGGGACATCCCACACTCATTATAGCCACTACTTTCCCAAGGCATTGTTCGACAGGCAAGGAAATTGAAGGTGACAAAATCGCCTCACGAATGGAAACACGTTGCTCTAATTTATTAAAATTAGGCATACTATCTTTTATAGCCTCTGATTTGGGAATAGAAATCATTATTTTTGCAATTCTATCCAACTCCTCGATTTCAGGAGTTAACATCAAAACGACGAAATCAGGGTCACAGAATTCGCACACTATTCCCTTTTCATTCAGAATTTTAGCAAAATCGTAACCGATATAGCCATACTTTTTTGTCCGTATCGTTATTTTAATTTTTTCATCACCATAAAGCTCATATCCATTTTCAATAAGCTGTTTTTTAAGTAAATCAACACGCAAAACAAATTCGCAAAGCTTTTCTGAATAGTTTTCAAGATAGACATTTGCAGCGTCAAGAGATTGCAAAATAAGATATGACGGACTTGTTGAGCCAAAAAGCGCAAGAGCATTTTTTATTTGCGCACCAATTTCTTTAGCAAAGCTATCTGCAATATGTAAATACGCACCGCCTGTAAGTACAGGAAGGGTTTTGTGTGCAGAATCGCAACAAATATCAGCACCAAGGTCAATTGGGTGCAAGGATTTTTCTAAAAACTTCAAATAAGCACCATGGGCATTATCTACCACAAGCAAAACTCCGTTTTCGCGGCAAACCTTTGAAATTTCAGCAATATCAAGAACGTTACCAAGATAATCAGGACTTGTTAAATAAATCGCAGTGGGCTTTTTGTTAGTATTTTTGAAAATATTAGATAAATTTTCTGCGCTTACATTGCAAGAAAGATAATTTTCAGCATTATCAGAATAAAGCCAATCAACGTCGATATCAAGAAGTGCCACTGCACTATGAAATGTCTTATGTGCGTTTCTTCCAGCTAAAATATATGGCTTTTCACCTTTATTTTTCGCATGCAAGGACACAAGATATATCATTGCTCTGATACATTGAGATGAACCCTCAGTTGAATAATAAGTATCACAACCGAAAAGCTTGCTCGCATTAGCTTCACTTTGGGCAATTATACCACTTGCTTCATAAAGCGAGTCTGCGCCATCAATTTCTGTAATATCAAGATTTTCAAACCCTAAAATCGCTTTGCCCTTATGTCCAGGCATATGAAGTTTTAAGACATTACCATTGGCATATTCCCTAACGAAATCACAAATTGGAGTTTTCATATTATTCGCCGAGCGCACGCGCGATTGCAACCATTATTGCGCATTCCATTCTCTTGCGGAAGAGTTTACAACCGTCCTCATAAACACCCGTAACACTTCCTGTTGCGTGATATGCATTAGCTGCACAACCACCGGAGCAATAAAGTCTTGCCCAACAATCGCGACATTCGGGATGGGCATAAACATTACAAGCCGCAAATTCGCCCTGAACCTCTTTGTTGGTAACACCTGTCCAGATGTCACCGAGCTTAAATCTCTCCTCACCAACAAACTGATGGCAGGGATAAAGATCACCCCAAGGAGTAACAGCCATATATTCTGTACCACTACCACAACCAGAGATTCTCTTATAAATGCAAGGACCGCCTGTAAGGTCAATCATATAATGATAGATGGTAAATGGTCTGCCCTCTTTATCTCGCTGAAGCATAAGAGCAGCAAGCACCTCATTTTGCTTCATAACGATTTCCATATCCTCATCAGTGAGCGCAGAAGGATCATCCTTGGCGCAAACTACAGGTTCCATACTAAGTTCGTTAAAACCAAGATCAAGCATCTGCTTGATAT
>JAZKZP010000096.1:0-7470 GCA_045612715.1 Eubacteriales bacterium | reverse complement strand
GCGCGAGATTCTATCGTTGCGGCGCGCAGGACATCTTTAGATGTCATTCTGGAGCAGTCCTTGTGTCCTTATGAGATTCTATCGGTCGTTTCACTCCCTCCAGAATGACACAAGGACGCGATAGAATCTCAGCGCGCCTTCACTCCAGAATGACAGCGCGGGTTTATCGTTTGTATGGACGCCAGTCCCTACAATATTAGTGCTAATTATATGGGGAAAAGCGCGAAGCTGATGAAAGCTTTTTTGGTTACTTTTTTCTCGAAAAAAGTGACCGATAAATCCCAATTTATCGACTTCATTTACATAACAAATCACTAAGGAGAACAAAATGAGCGAAAATAACGAAAAGAACGAGAACAACGAAATTAAGGAGTTTGGAACAAACTCCGACACTGTAAAAGAAAGTGGAATACAGGTTTTGTCGATTGTTGGACAAATTGAGGGGCATTACGTTAGTGACCAAAATCAAAAAACGACCAAATACGAGCATATAATTCCATTGCTTGTGGCTATGGAACAAAGCGACGATGTTAAAGGAATTTTGATAGTTCTCAACACAATGGGGGGTGACGTTGAGGCGGGACTTGGAATTGCCGAGATAATTGCTTCAATGTCAAAACCTACAGTTTCGCTTGTTATAGGTGGCTCACATTCGATTGGAGTGCCGCTTGCTGTAAGCGCCAAGCATTCTTTTATTGTGCCGAGCGCGACGATGACTATTCATCCGGTTCGTGTTAATGGTCTTGTAGTTGGCGCTCCACAGACATATAATTATTTTGCGGATATGCAAAAGAGAATAGTAGGATTTATTTGTCGCCACTCTAAAGCGACCGAGCATAGTGTTAATGAAATGATGATGCGCCCCGATATGCTTGCGACTGACGTTGGAACGGTACTCGAGGGCATAGAAGCGGTCGCATGCGGAATCATCGATGAAATAGGTGGGCTTTCCGATGCATTGAAAAAATTGAACGAGATGATAAAAGGATAGAATGAAAAAGCACAGTTGCGACGCAACTGTGCTTTTTCATTTGGCCCACCCTGGGGGAGTTGAACCCTCGACCAACGGAATCGGAATCCGGTACTCTATCCAACTGAGCTAAGGGCGGAAATTTTCTTGTATATTATAACACAAACTCATGCTCGTGTAAAGTCGAATTTTTAAAAATGCAATTTCAAATTTTGATTTATCGGTCACTTTTTTGAAAAAAAGTAACCAAAAAACTTTTTATGGAGCTTCGCGCTTTCCCCAATAATATCAGCGCAAAGCAGTAGGGGTCGGCGTCCCCGACGACCCGTTATAAAAGAAAAGTAACTAATAGATAAATTCCAATTTGCTTTTCATTTTTATTTTATATTTACACAGGAGAAATTATGATATCTCTCAAAACACAAATCGCCGTCATCGGCGCAGGACACGCGGGAATTGAAGCGGCTATAGCTTCGGCGCGACTTGGTCTTGATACAGTACTTTTCACAATGTCACTTGATTCAATAGGAAATATGCCCTGCAATCCATCAATTGGTGGCACAGCTAAAGGTCATCTCGTTTTCGAAATCGACGCCCTTGGTGGCGTTATGGGCGAGATGGCGGACAAGGTTACCTTGCAGAGCCGTACGCTCAATCTCGGAAAGGGTGCGGCAGTTCATTCAAAGAGAATACAAGCCGACAGAAAGAAATATCAGGAGCTTATGAAAGCTCTTATCGAGCAGACGGAGAATCTCCGTCTTGTTCAAGCGGAAATTTGCGATATTGAAACCACTCTTGTTGACGGTAAAAAGACAATTTCTGCCGTTATTACGGCTCTTGGCGAGCGTTGGGAGTGTCAGCGTGCAATAATTTGCTCGGGCACTTATCTCGATTCAAGAATTTTTGTTGGCGACCGTAATTTTTCATCGGGACCCGATGGACTTTTGGCTGCAAGTGGCGGTTTGTCAGCTGCGCTTGAACGCGAGGGTGTTCGTCTTATGCGCTTCAAAACAGGAACACCTGCTCGTGTAAAACGAAGCAGCATTGATTTTTCAAATCTTGAGATTCAAGATGGCGAGGAAGTGATTACTCCCTATTCTGCTTTGACGGACGAGCATTATTTTGATAATATCGACCAGATTCCCTGCCATATCGTTTATACAAATGAAAATACACACAACTTAATTAAGGATAATATTCATTTGTCCGCTATGTATTCTGGACAAATTCACGGCACAGGTCCTCGTTATTGTCCTTCAATCGAGGATAAAATCGTTCGTTTTGCCGACAAGGACAGACATCAACTTTTTGTTGAGCCGATGGGCGAAAATACCGAGGAAATGTATATTCAGGGCTTTTCGACTTCTCTTCCCGCTTTTGTACAGCACAAGATGTTGCACTCACTTGAGGGTTTTGAAAATGCAGAAATTATGAGATATGCTTATGCCATCGAATACGATTGCTCCGACCCCACGCAGCTCTATGCAACTCTTGAATATAAAGAGATAAGCGGACTTTACGGCGCAGGACAGTTCAACGGTACATCGGGTTATGAAGAAGCCGCTGCGCAGGGACTTGTTGCGGGTATTAACGCTTCCCTTTCACTTCTTGGCAAGGAACAAATTGTTCTCAAACGAAGCGATGGATACATAGGCACACTCATTGATGACCTTGTTACAAAGGGCACGAATGAGCCATATAGAATGATGACATCGCGCTCTGAATACCGTTTGCTTTTGCGTCAAGACAACGCAGACCGTCGTTTGACTGAGATTGGTTATCGTGCAGGACTTATTAGCGAAGAAAGATACAACAAATTTTTAGATAAAAAATCGCAAACAGATGCGGAAATCGCTCGACTTGAGAGCACTTATATTTCCCCACTCGTTGCAAATCCATTCCTTGAAGCACGCGGACTTACAACTGTTGCAACGGGCATCTCTCTTGCTGAACTTTTGCGTCGTCCGGCACTTGATTACGACGCACTTGCAGAGATTGACATAAATCGCCCCACCCTTTCTCGTGGAGCAAGAATGACTGCAGAAATCTCTATCAAATATGAGGGCTATATCAAGCGTCAAATTGCCGAAGTTAATCGTAAGGCACGTCTTGAAGAAAAGAAGATTCCCGAAGATATTGACTATCAAACAGTTAAGGGACTCCGTATTGAAGCTGTTCAAAAGCTCTCAAAGGTGCGCCCACTTACTATCGGTCAAGCATCAAGAATCAGCGGTGTTTCCCCTGCCGACATCTCCGTCTTGATGATTTATCTTGGAATTGTTTGATTGATAAATTGGGATTTAACGGGATGTTTGTAAATTTTAGATTTATTTGCATTTTTAGCTGTAGGGACCGGCGGTCTCGCTGCGGCTCGGTCACGCTCGGGGGAAAACAACACACCGTGTTGTTTTCTAAGACCCTTGCGCCACTTCGTTACCCCGACGGTCCGTTTCAAAAGGAAAGTAACTTTCTTGTAGAAATGCTTGATTTTATTTGTGTGAAGCCGTGATGTTATTAGTTTATCCCTCATTGTGGACCGTCGAGGTCGCCGGTCCCTACAAAAGTTAGTTTTTGTTAAAATCAAATACAAACTCCTCGATAAATCAAAATTTGAAAACATAAAAAATACAAAAAGGAGAAAAAACAATGAAAAACAACAAAGTATTAGCTATCGTATTGATTATTTTATTGGCGGTTTCGGTTTTGCTCGCTTCGCTCCTTATTAAAAATATGTTCAAAGAGCCAAACAACACCGAGCAATCAAGCTCTTCGACCACAACTACCACAACAACCACTGCAAAACCAACTACCACAACCACCACAACAACAACTACAACTACTACCGATACAACTTCGTCTAATCAAGATTCTCAAAATCCTGAACCGCCTGCGGACGAATCAGGTGTTTACGGATACTATCTTTACGATGTTGACCCCGATAATGACGGATATAGAATTCTTGGAATTGATCCCGAGTATCTTGCTTGGCAAAGTCCACCCGACACTCTTGAAATACCTCAAAAAATAAATGGAATTCAGGTTACCGCGATAGGAGCGAATGCTTTTGAAGGAATGCCAAGCACGAAGATAATTCTTCCTGAAGGACTTATTGATATTTACAAGTACGCCTTCTATCAATCAAGGGTTGAGGAGATAAATATTCCAAGTACGGTAAGATATATTGGCAGCGCAGCATTCCAAAAATGTCACTTTCTTAAGAGTATCGAAATTCCCGAGGGGGTTGATACTATCCGTGATAATACCTTCCGTGAATGCACTTATCTTGAGAGAGTTACACTTCCAAGCACGCTTGATTATATTGGAAATTATGCTTTTTCACAATGTCAAAAACTTACAAGTATAACGATTCCGAGTAATTGCGAGGTAGAAAGCACTGCATTCAATTACTCTCCCAATTTAGAGGTAGAATATAAATAATTATGGAAAAATTTTTAAGAACCGAAATGCTACTCGGCACGGATGCCGTTAATAAACTTAAAAACTCTCGTGTTGCCGTTTTCGGTATCGGCGGAGTGGGTGGCTATGCCCTTGAAGCGCTGACGCGCGCAGGAGTGGGCGAAATCGATATTATTGACTCTGATGATGTTGCTGTGTCAAATATCAATCGTCAAATACTTGCTACCACCGAAACTGTTGGCCAAAAAAAGGTTGACGTTGCCGAAAAACGTGCAAAAGAGATAAATCCCGATGTAAAAATTAATAAATTTCCCATCTTTTATCTTCCTGAAACTGCAGATTTGTTTGATTTTTCAAAATATGATTACGTCATCGACGCAATTGACACAGTTTCGGGCAAAATGGAGCTTGTCAAACGCGCAAACGAGGTTTCAACGCCTATAATTTGCTCAATGGGAACGGGTAATAAGCTCGACCCCACTGCATTTGAAGTGGCTGATATATACAAAACAAGCGTGTGTCCTCTTGCCAAGGTGATGCGTGGACTTTGTAAAAAGGCAGGAATTAAGCACCTTAAGGTTGTTTATTCCAAAGAATTGCCCATAACTCCCCACGAAATTGAGGGAGCAGAGAAAAAAGGCACAGCGGGTAGAATTTCGCCTGCATCTTGCTCTTTTGTGCCACCCGTCGCAGGATTTATTCTTGCCGGCGAGGTAATTAAAGATTTGATAAAATAATTGAGTAAGGTGAAATAATAAATTCGGATTTATCAGTGAGATAAAAAGTTAGTTTTCCATCGAAACGGACGGCCGATGGTCGCCCCTACACTAAAGCGGACGCACGCGGTGCGCCCCTACAATATGACAACTTCGCCTAACTCGTAGGGGCACGCATTGCGCGTCCGTTATTCAACAAAACTAACTTCCCGACAAATCAAAATTTGAAAATTAATCTATATTTTAATCATCAGGAGAACCTATGAGAAAAAAGCTAAAGACAACTATACTTTTGACAATTCTTGCAATATGCGTTGCGTTTTTGGGAATTTTGGTTTATTCCGTAATACCCAAGGAGTGCAAGCATCATTTCTGTGATAAAGCTATAAACGAACCCACTTGCGACACAAAAGGATATACTCTTTACACTTGTAAATCGTGCGAATATACATTTGAGGCGGATTTCGTATCTCCGCTTGGGCATCAATTCGCAGACAATGTGGTAGCCCCCACTTGCGATAAAGAAGGCTACACCCTTCACACCTGCTCTTTGTGTAATAAGGTTGAAAAAGATACTATTCTTTCAGCGCTTGGTCACGATTATACGCAAACTGTAATCGAACCTACTTGCGAGCTTCAGGGTTGCACGGTAAATTCTTGTAAAAATTGCGATTTTGTGACAAGAACAGACTATGTAAAACCCATTGGTCACGATAAAGAGAAAACCGTGGTTGCATCCACTTGTGAGAGCGAGGGATATACGGTTTCCACTTGCAAAAACTGTGATTACAAATATATAAACGATTATACAAAACCCATAGGACATAGTTATAGTGTGGTTTCAACTTTGAAATCGACTTGCACCGAGGGTGGAAGCAGCACGTATGAATGTGCTAATTGTGATCACCAATACGTAAGTGACCACACCGATCCTCTTGGACATAAATATAGCAAGATTTCAACAGATGTATCAACTTGTACCGAGGGTGGAAGCAGTACTTATGAATGCGCGTCTTGTAAGCACCGATATGTGAGTGACTATACAGACCCATTGGGACACAGTATGAAAAAGATTTCAACTATTGCCCCCACTTGCACAACTGAGGGCTACAGTACATATAAATGCGAAAATTGTGACCACGGGCACAATGATGGTTATGTCGCTGCACTTGGACATAAATATACTGAAATCGGAACACTTGCCCCCACTTGCACGGAAAGAGGAAACAGTACGTATATGTGTTTAAATTGTGAAGATGAATACGTTACTGATTATACTGCACCCAAGGGTCACAGCCTTTCAAGTACTGTTACTAAGCCGACCTGCACTAAAGAGGGTTATACTACCTACAAATGCGACAATTGCGATTATCAGTACACTTCCGATACAGTTCCACCCATCGAACATATTTTTGAAAAGACCTATATTCGTCCCAATATTGAGCAAACTGGTTACACGATATACGAATGTATTGTGTGCGGAAGCAAGCATGAGGCGGATTTCGTATTCTATTCCGATATTTTCTCCGGTGCTGCAGGTACGGGAGAGGGCTCGCTCGCGTTTGGCTTGGATTTGTCCAAGTGGTCAAAGGAAGTTGATTTTGAAGCCTTAAAGGCCGCAGGCGTTGACTTTGTAATTATTAGAGTTGGTGCATATACCAATAAAGACCCATATTTTGAAGAGTATTATGCAGCCGCGAGAGAGGCGGGACTTGACATTGGCGTTTATTTCTTTACCTATGCCGAAAGCGAAGAGGATGCCGCAGCTGATGCTAAAAGAGTTGCTTCTTGGCTTGACGGAAAGACGTTTGAATATCCCATATTCTATGACGTTGAGGATGATCCGAATGAGGGCTATTATCCAAGTGAGTTTTCTAAAGAATTGATTACGTCAATGGCACATACGTTTATGACAAAAATGGTTGATTACGGATATTATCCCGGACTTTACACAAATAATCATTTCCTTTATAGCGTTTTCAATGAAGAAAAAACACTTCGTCTTTATGACATTTGGTTTGCGAATTATCCCACAAGCGGTGAAACTCTTGAAGAACATATTGAAAAGGATATAGTTGAATTTAGCAAAACTTATTCTATGTGGCAGTACGACGGAAACGTTTTGGGATATTATGACGGCGCTGTTGAAGGAATGTGCGATTTGAACTTTGCGTTTAAGGATTATCCAACGATTATTAAAAAGTTCGGATTTAACGGGTACGATGATTGATAAATTGGGATTTATCTGTGCCTTCCCCTGAGGGGAAGGGGGACCACGCAAGTGGTGGATGAGGGGATCGAAGTCTGTGCAAACAATCGTCTTTCTCGACAGCATTTCGTTTACAAAATAAAAGAAATTACTTAAAA
>JAZKZP010000095.1:0-38116 GCA_045612715.1 Eubacteriales bacterium | reverse complement strand
GAACCTGTTTCGTCGAAATCAACGTTGAAGTGCTTGGAAAGTTCGCAGTAGATTTCGTCAGCCTTGTCGGAGAGCTTTTTGGAGAGAGGAAGAATTGCAGCCTTAATGGGAGCGAGTGCAGGATGGATACGAAGAACTGTTCTAACATCGTTCTTTGCTTCGTCGATAACTTCTTCGTCATAAGCATCACAAAGAACCGCAAGAACGCTTCTCTCAACACCGAGAGAGGGCTCGATAACGTAAGGAGTATATCTTTCGTTAGTTTCGGGATCGAAATATGTGAGATCCTTCTTGGACTCGTTCTGGTGCTGAGTGAGGTCGTAGTCAGTTCTATCAGCTACACCCCAAAGCTCGCCCCAACCGAATGGGAACAAGAATTCAAAGTCAGTTGTTGCCTTGGAATAGAAGCAAAGCTCCTCGGGATCGTGGTCACGAAGACGAAGGTTTTCGTCCTTAAGACCGATATCAAGAAGCCACTGATGGCAGAAGTTTCTCCAATATGCGAACCATTCAAGGTCAGTTCCGGGTTTGCAGAAGAATTCAAGCTCCATCTGTTCAAATTCTCTTACGCGGAAAATGAAGTTACCGGGAGTAATTTCGTTTCTGAATGATTTACCAATTTGACCGATACCAAAGGGCAATTTTCTACGTGTTGTTCTCTGCACGTTAGCAAAGTTAGTAAAGATACCCTGAGCAGTTTCAGGACGAAGGTAAACAGTATTCTTGGAGTCTTCGGTTACACCTTGGAATGTCTTGAACATAAGATTGAACTGACGAATGTCAGTGAAGTTGTGCTTTTTACAAGTGGGACAAGGAATGTTGTGTTCTTCAACGAATTCTTTGAGCTCTGCCTGAGAGAAAGCATCGATGGGCTTTTCAAGTGTGTAGCCTGTTTCTTCGCACCAATCTTCAATAAGCTTGTCTGCACGGAATCTCTCGTGACATTCGCGGCAGTCCATCATAGGATCGGAAAATCCTGCAAGATGTCCTGAAGCAACCCAAGTTTGAGGGTTCATAAGAATTGCAGCATCAAGACCAACGTTGTACTTGTTTTCTTGGATGAATTTCTTCCACCAAGCGCGTTTAATGTTGTTCTTGAGTTCAACTCCGAGAGGGCCGTAGTCCCAAGTGTTAGCGAGACCACCATAGATTTCAGAGCCGGGGAAAATAAATCCACGGTTTTTGCACAAAGCAACTACTTTGTCCATTGTTTTTTCTGTGTTTTTCATTTTTTGATCACCTTTCTTCCTTATGGCTGGTTTGCCATAAAAGATTTAAATTGATATTTATTTAAAAATATTTTTATCTGATTTAGTATTTTCGGGTATAAAATATGTACTTGAAGCGGCTTGATTATATGTGCCTAATAATTCTATTGTATTTTTGATGAATTGACTATATTTTGATAAAAATTCAAAATAAGAAGTGATTTCTTTTTTATCAAGATTTGTGTGAGAAGCTTTTATAAAGTCATTAGAAGACATTATTTGTGTTAATTTTTGTATATGCTCGGGTTTAGTGTAGGTAGCTATAAATGTATTCAAATAAGAAAGACCAATTTTTGAAAGTGATACATTTCGAAAATCATATCCTTTATAGGTGAACATTGTTTTAACTAAATCTCCATTGATTTGTAGATATCCTGATTTTGTTTCGTTGTTATGTACAAATGGAAATTGTACTTGATAGTCAAACATTCCCATTTGGTTATTGATTTCAGAAACGGTATCTATATTTAATAGCAAATACCTATTAATTTTTGCACCTATTAGTCCTTCAATAGTTTTTTTGAGTGAGGAAATGTTAGATTTTTTATATAACCCTTGTAGAATCTCTCCACTATCAATCCATACATTGTCAGGAATTGGCAAAAAGTTAATTGTGTTTTCTTTAGGATTGAGATTTAATACGCACAATGATAATATCGTATCGTTTTCTGTAACACCAATTAATAAATTAGATTCCTTGTTTTGTGGATCAATTGCATTTGTGTCCAAATATAAACTTGTGATTATTATTGCAGCTAATAAGCCAAAGGCGAGCAATGAAAGAAGAAATGATTTATTAAACAAATTGATTTTTATTTTCATAATAACTCCTTTCTCACATAATTATACAATTAAATATCGTTAAAGTCAATAATTGCAAGAAAAGTCAATAATAATTAATCATGGAGACGCTCTCCAAGAATATTACGGTATTTTTGATAGAATTCTTCAAAATAACCGCCGTCGAGTGCTTCTCTGATTTTTTCAGTTAATTCATTGTAGAAATAAAGGTTATGAATTACTGCAAGGCGCATGCCGAGCGCTTCTTTAGCTTTTATGAGATGTCTGATGTATGATCTACTATAGTTTCGGCAAGTGGGACAACCACAGCCTTCGTCAAAAGGACGAGCATCCTTAGCGTACTGTTCGTTCATAACATTCATTCTACCGTGCCAAGTAAAGAGATTACCGTGACGGGCATTTCTTGAAGGCATTACGCAGTCAAAGAAATCAACACCTCTATGAACTGCTTCAAGGATGTTAAGAGGTGTGCCAACACCCATTAAATAACGAGGCTTATCTGTGGGCATATAGGGTTCAACTACTTCGATAATACGGTACATATCTTCAGTAGACTCACCAACCGCAAGACCGCCTATGGCATATCCGTCAAGATCAAGTTCGGCAATTTCCTGCATATGTTTGATACGAAGATCATCGTAAGTACTTCCCTGATTGGTTCCAAAAAGCATTTGGTTCTTATTTATTGTATCGGGTAAAGAATTGAGTCTATCCATTTCGGCTTTGCAACGAACAAGCCATCTTGTTGTTCTGTCACAGGATTGTTGAACATATGGATATTCTGCAGGGTTTTCAATGCATTCGTCAAATGCCATAGCTATTGTAGAAGCAAGATTTGATTGAATCTGCATACTTTCTTCAGGACCCATAAATATTCTTTTTCCGTCAACATGAGAAGCGAAAAGTACGCCTTCTTCAGAAATTTTTCTTAATGATGAAAGTGAGAACACCTGGAATCCGCCGCTATCAGTTAAAACAGGTTTATCCCAATTAAAGAATTTGTGAATACCACCCATTTCTTTAATCAATTTATCTCCCGGTCTAACGTGAAGATGGTATGTATTAGAAAGTTCAACTTGGCATTTAAGTTCTCTCAAATCCATAGTTGATACACCGCCTTTAATTGCAGCACATGTGCCAACATTCATAAAGACAGGTGTTTGTATATCTCCGTGAACGGTATGCAAAACTCCACGTCTTGCTTTACCTTCGGTTTTAATTAAATCAAAATTTTTGCTCATTATATTTCCTTTCATTAAGGGTTAAGTTCTTTCAAATTGTCTGTCAAGATTGCGTTTGGAAAGTTCCATAGCAACGGGTCTGCCGTGCGGACAAAATGTGATATCGGGAATTCTCATAAGCTGCTCGACTATCCATTCAGTATGCGCATCAACATATTCTCTGCCTGCTTTAATGGCAGCTTTACAAGACGCTTGATAAAGGGCTTTTTCAAACAAAATATCTCTTGTTAGTTTAGCATTACCAAGGCCATCTTTTATACGATTAATCATAGTTGAAATTGTATCCTGTACGTCACAAGAAGCAAGTTCGGTTGGAATAGAATAAATAAGAATGCTATATTTTTTAGCTTGCAACTTAAATCCAAGCTTTTCAAATTCAACTAAATAATCATTTACTACCGATATTTCTGCTGACGTAAGCATAATTTCTATAGGTGTGATGAGAATTTGAGAAGACGGCTCTTTAGATTTCATCATTTCCTTATTTTTTTCAAAAATAATTCTTTCGTGTGCCGCGTGTTTATCAATGATAAGCATTTTATCATCTTTTTCGACTATAAGATACGAGTTGAATACTTCGCCAACAATTCTATATACAGGAATTGCAGGGGCTTGCTCAAGCTCAACGGTTGCTATTGGTAGAACATTTGAATCCTTGTTAATGTCTTCACAAGGAGAAGAATCTTCAACTGTGTCCCAATCTATTAATTTTTCATTGGGGTCTTTGATGTTTTGAAGATAGTTGATGTAAGATGCTAACACTTCTTGAGGAGGCAATTTTGCAAATTCTTCACTTGACATATTTACATATTTTTCGTGCATTGCAATGGCTTCATCAGAAGGAGTCTTAGCATTTTCAATAACATCTTGAACGGATTTTCCCAATGTTTGGTTATGATCATTTTTTGAAGATGTGGTTATCTGTGTGTAATTAAGTTGTTCTATTTGTTCTTCTTTTTTTGAATTAACTATGGGAACGAAAGCATTTGAAACAGGTCTTGCTTCAGCTATTGATTTATATTGCTCTGCTGTAATATGTGTTAAACTGTCATTCTTGCGATTACCTATTTGAATTTCAGGACGAGTAGTATTTTCCTCAAGTGCTGATTTTACTGTGTGATAAATTGCCTCAAAAACGGGCTTTTCATTTGCAAATTTAACTTCAAGCTTTGTTGGGTGAACATTTATATCAACAGTAGCAGGATTAATTGTTAAATTCAAAACGCAGCAAGGAAATTTTTCGGGCGCTAAATATGACGTATATGCCTGCTCAATAGCAGCAATAGCAAGTTTACTTTTAATGTATCTATTATTGATAAAGAAATTTTGATAATTTCGATTGGATTTCACCGTATCAGAGCGTCCAATATACCCTTCAACTTTAATATCATTTATCTCGCTATTAACATAGATCATAGCATTTTGCATTGACTTACCCATAACGGTATATATTACGTTTTCAAGCTTACCGTCACCAGGAGTTTCAAGTTTTATGTTTCCATCCGAAATAAATCTAAATGCGATTTCAGGATGAGAAAATGCAATTTTTTCTATTATTGTTGCTATTGCACTTGCTTCAGTAGCATCTCTTTTTAAGAATTTTCTTCTCGCAGGAATATTGGCAAACAAGTTTTCCACTATAACAGTTGTTCCCTGTCTTGCGGCTTGTTCACTATATTCAGTTATTTCACCAGCATGAGCTTCAATCATAGCCCCATAAACTGCATCTTCAGTTTTTGAAATAATACGTAAATCAGAAACTGAAGCAATAGCTGCAAGCGCTTCACCTCTAAAGCCAAGAGTGAGGATTTTCATCAAATCGTCAGACGTTTTGATTTTACTAGTTGCGTGACGTTTGATAGCTATGGGAAGGTCATCTGCTTCAATTCCACAACCATTGTCAGATACACGCATATATGTAATTCCGCCGTTTTTGATTTCAACAGTAATTTGCTTTGCACCGGAGTCAATGGCGTTTTCAAGCAATTCTTTAATAACAGATGCAGGTCTGTCAACAACCTCGCCTGCTGCTATAAGATTGGCAACTGCGAATGATAAAACATTTATTTTTCCCATAACTTTTCCTTTCTCTATTTGAGTCTGTTATTTAACTCAAACAGTAAATTCATCGCCTCAACAGGCGTCATAGTGTTAATATCAATTTTCTTAATATCTTCTATTACTGATTTTTCAGTAACTTCTTCAAATGTTATTAATGATTCCATTTGCTCTACAACATTTGAATTTGATGTGGTAAGTGTTCTTGAAGTTTTTTCAACTGTAGCAAGTATTTCTTTTGCACGTTTAATTACTTCATTGGGCAAGCCGGCAAGCTTAGCCACCTCAATACCATAGCTATCGTCAGTAGAACCACGAATAATCTTTCTTAAGAAGATAATATCATCTCCGCGCTTTTTTGCGGCGATATTGTAATTTACAATACCACTAAATTCATCTTCCATAGATGTAAGCTCATGATAGTGGGTTGCAAAAAGTGTTTTTGCACCAATCTTTTTGCCGTTAGTATATTCGATAATTGCACGAGCTATACTCATACCGTCAAATGTAGATGTGCCACGTCCAACCTCATCGTAAATAATCAAGCTCTTTTGAGTTGCGTTACGAAGAATATAGGCAACCTCGTTCATCTCCAACATAAAGGTTGATTGTCCTGAAGCTAAATCATCGGATGCACCAACACGAGTGAATACTTTATCAACAATACCAATTCGTGCATCGGTTGCAGGAACGTATGAACCAATTTGCGCCATTACTACAATAAGTGCAACCTGACGCATATATGTTGATTTACCTGCCATATTAGGTCCTGTAATGAGCATCAATCTATTTGCTGACGTATCAAGATAAACATCGTTAGGAACAAAATACGTATCTTTAACGAATTGTTCAACTACAGGATGTCTTCCGTCCTTAATATCAATAATATTGCTATCATCAATTTCGGGTTTTATGTAGTTATTCTTTGCTGCAACTGCTGCCAGACTATTATAAACATCAATAGTTGCAACAAGATTAGCAGTTTTTCTAATTCTTTCGCTTTCATTAGCAATTCTTTGACGAATTTCTTGGAATAAATTGTATTCAAGAGTACATACCTTATCTGCTGCGCCAAGTATGGTTGCTTCAACGTCTTTAAGCTCTTGTGTAATGTATCTTTCACAGTTTGAAAGCGTTTGTTTTCTGATATATCTATCAGGAACTTGATCTATAAGAGATTTTGTTACTTCAATATAGTAACCAAATACTTTGTTATAGTTGATTTTCAGGGTTTTAATACCTGTAGCTTCTCTTTCTTGCTGTGTGATATTATCTATCCAAGTATGACCGTCTGTCATAATAGAACGAAGATGGTCAACTTCAGCACTATAACCCTCAAGAATGATTCCACCATCTCTTACGGAGAAAGGAGCATCTTCTTTTATCGACTTTTGAATAAGATTATGTATATCAGAAAGAGTATCAAAACTTTCGTAAATCTTTTTAAGTTCTTCGCTTCTGCAATCTGCAATAAGATTCTTTACTTCAGGGAAAACTGAAATTGTTGAGCAAACCGCACGAAGGTCTTTACCGTTTGCAGTTCCATAGATAATTTTTGTTAAAAGGCGTTCAAGGTCAAGAACGTTTGAAAGCAATGTTTCGATTTCTTGTCTTTTAATAAAATTATTGTATAATTCTTCAACGGCGCTCTGCCTTTTTAAAATAAGAGATGATTTAAGTAATGGATGTTCAACCCATTGACGAAGCAAACGTGCTCCGGGTGCTGTTTTTGTCTTATCAAGCACCCAAAGAAGTGAGCCCCTCTTCTCTTTTGTTCGCATAGTTTCACAAAGCTCAAGATTTCTTCGAGAGTTGACGTCAATTTCCATAAACTGACCTGAAGAATAAACCTTTAAGTCTTTGATATTTGTATTATCAGTTTTCTGCATTTCTGCAAGGTAATTAAGAAGTCCGCCGATAGAGCAGATGATGGATTTTCTTCCATCCCAAGCACTTCTTTCGCTTTCAAAAGATGTACGAACAATGTCAAATGCAGAATTGTAATCAAATCTAAATGCTTGATTATCAGTGACTAATGATGAAATTCTTTCTCTTATAAACTGACCTTTATCTCTAATGCTATCAAGTGAAATGTTAGTGATTATTTCGCTTGGTCTATAGGTTGAAAGTTCGGTGTTGAGTTTTGAGTGCATTTCTTTGCCTGAGAAGGTGGTGGCAAATGCTTGTCCCGTTGAAACATCGGCGAAGCATACACCAATTTCTTCAGCATCATAATAAATTGCGCAAAGATAATTGTTTTGGTTTTCAGTCAAGAGATTGGACTCAATAAGAGTACCAGGGGTAACAACGCGTGTAACATCGCGTTTTACAAGACCTTTAGCAAGGGCGGGATCTTCAATTTGTTCACAGATAGCTACTTTATATCCCTTTTCAATAAGACGTCCTATGTAGCTTTCTGCACTGTGATAAGGAACACCACACATTGGCGCACGCTCCTCTTCACCGCAATCTCTACCTGTTAGTGTGAGTTCCAATTCTCTTGATGCAAGAATTGCATCATCGAAAAACATCTCATAGAAATCGCCCAAGCGATAAAAGAGCAAGAAATCCTTATATTTATTTTTTATCTCAAAATATTGCTCCATCATTGGTGTCATGGACAATTTCTCCTTAAATTAAATAAAATTTTATATTAGTGGCACTGTGAGTGACAAGTTGCACAATTATGTGTGCATGCATTTTTAGGATCTTCACCTGTAATTGCACAAGTTATTGTGTTATTGACTTCATTCATAAGATCATTAACCTCAAGTTGAAGCTGGTTAATTCTAACGAAAGCCTCGTGAGTAACAATCTGCTCGTAAAGAGCGTTTATTCTTTCGTTGATTGAATCAATGGTAAAAGTATCTCTTTCTTCTTTCATCATTTCAACTTGAAGTGCCTGCTGCTGAACTTCATACTCTTTAAGAGCATTTTGAATTTCAACGTTATTTTCATATTCTTTTTTTGCTTCTTCAAATTCGATCATTCTACGATCTTTTTTTATTTCTTCTCCAAGTTTCTTGGCAAGTTCAAAAATTTCCATATTATCTCCTTATTAAACTTTTTCTCCTACGAGAGCAAAGGTTTCACATTTTGTAATTTTAATATTCAAATATTTACCTGTATCTGCATCAGTTCCATCAAAAAGAACAATCTTATTGCCTTCAGTTCTTCCACACATAACATCGGGATTATTTTTACTTGGACCATCGCAAAGTACACGAATAGTTTCTCCAAAATGCTTTTGATTTATTTCAAAAGCGATTTCATTTTGAACATTTAATAATCTATTAAAGCGTTCAGACTGAACTGCAGGCGGAATTTGATCTTCCATTTCCGCAGCCGGAGTGCCTTTTCGGGGCGAGTAAATGAATGAATAAATCATATCAAATCGTACTCGTTTAAGTGCTTTAAGAGTTCCTTCAAAATCTTCTTCAGTTTCACCCGGGAATCCAACGATAATATCACTAGAAATTACTATATCGGGAATCTTTTCTTTCATATAGTCAACGATATCGAGATATTTATCCATTTGGTAGTGACGATTCATAGCTTTAAGTATTTTATCGCTTCCGGATTGTAAAGGAAGGTGGAATTGTTTTGCAATGTTTTTGTTATTAGCAATAACATCAACGAGTTTCTTTGTTGCATCTTTGGGGTGACTTGTCATAAAGTGAAGCAAGAAATCGCCTTCTATATGAGCAAGCTCGTCAAGAAGATCAGCGAAGTCATAGTCAAAGTCCATATCCTTACCATAGGAGTTAACATTTTGACCCAAAAGTGTGATGTCCTTATAACCCTTTTCTACAAGTCCTCTAACCTCGGCAATAATTTCTTCTTTTCTGCGGCTTCTTTCACGTCCTCTAACATAAGGTACAATGCAGTATGTACAAAAGTTATTGCATCCATACATAATTGATACCCAAGCTCTATAGTCGCTTTCACGTCTGATGGGCAATCCTTCAGCAACTGCGTATTCTTCATCAGTACAGTAAAGACGTTTGCCTCTCTTGATTTTCTCTGTAAGTAATTGAGGCAATTTGTGTATAGCGGCAGTAGAAAATACAAAGTCAACGTAGGGATATTTAAATTTAATATCATTCACGCGATGTTCCTGTGTTACCATACAACCACATACTGCGATTACTAGCTCTGGATTTTTATGTTTAATATGCTTATATTGACCTATAATTGACAGAGCTTTTAACTCAGCATGTTCACGAATAGCGCAGGTATTAACAACTATAAGATATGCCTTTTCTGGTGAGCTAACAATCTCATAACCCATACTTTCAGCCATACCTGCGATTTTTTCGCTGTCTGCTTCGTTTTGCTGACAACCAAATGTCATAACGAATGCACCCTTGCGAAATCCATTTTCTATTGCGAAACGGTCATTCTCCGCTTTTATCAGATTAATAAATTTAAATTGAGTTTCTATATCTTCTGGTGGTAATATTTTAGTTTTCAATGCACACTTCTCCAATATATATTATATCATCTTATAATTATACATTAATAACATGAAAAAGTCAAGAAATTTATACTTATTATATAAATATTTTTATTATTATATAGCAAAAAAGCCCTCATTGAGGGCTTTTATAAACTAGTTTAATTTTACTTTGATATAAATTGATGAGTGGTCGCTTGAATATACTCCATTATGGCAGTTATCTACGATTCTATACTTAGAAACTACACTTGCTCTCTTGCTAATCATAATGTAATCTATATGCTCTTTATTTGTTTTTTTATCAATACCTAAAAAATTAATTGCATTATTCCTTGACACGCTAAAATAAATAAGGTATAATATTAAGGTATTTTTGAGAAAGGAGATTTATAGCATATGATACTTATTATTGCAGAAAAACCATCTCTTGCGAGAAATATTGGCGCAGGTATAGGCAAAATGGCAAATAAGAATGGTTATCTTGAGGGTAATGGTTATATTATTACTTGGGCTTTTGGTCATCTTTTCTCACTTGCCGATATTGAGTATTATAATCCCTCTCCTGATGGTACAAACCGTTGGACTATGCAAAATCTTCCCTGCTTTCCTCAAAGATTCGTATTTGAACTAAAAAAAGATGCTAAAAAGCAGGTCGATATGGGTGTTCAAAAGCAATTCAATACGATAAAATATCTTTGCAACCGAGCTGATGTCGATATGATTGTTAATGCGGGAGACGCTGACCGCGAAGGTGAAATTATTGTTCGTTTGTGTATTCAAAATGCACTTGAATCTCCAAAGGAAATTAGACGCTTGTGGCTTCCCGACCAAACCCCACAGACCGTTGCAAAGGCATTGACCGAAATGAAACTCGATAATGAATATAACAATCTCGCTAACGAGGGCTTTGCAAGAACCTATATAGACTGGCTCTATGGAGTTAACCTGACTAGATATGCAACTCTCAAAACGGGTACTCTTTTACGCGTTGGACGAGTTATTGTTCCCATCGTTAAAGCAATATATGATAGAGATATGGCGATTAAGAATTTCGTACCGGAAACTTATTATATTATTGCAAGCAAAGAATTTACCAATGGCGAAGTTATTGAGTTAAATGGCAAAGAAAAATTCCCCAAGGATATGCTTAACAAGGCAGAAGAATTATGTGCTAAATATAATGCTTCAACTGCTATTGTTACTAATGTGAAGAAAAAGAAGGATACACTTGCACCAGGTAAGCTCTATTCCCTCTCTAAACTTCAAAACGTTCTTGGTAAGAAATATAAAATGTCAATGAAGCAGAGCTTGGATATTATTCAAAAGCTTTATGAAAATGGATATCTTACCTATCCGAGAACCAACTCGGAATATCTTGCAACTACTGAGCAAGGTAAGGTGAAAACTATCCTTGAAAACTGCAAAAAACTTGGTTATCCTGTTGAATTTAAGTTCTCAAAGAAGATTTTTGATGATTCAAAAATCGAATCTCACTCCGCTTTGACACCAACCTATAAAATTCCCGATTCATCTAAACTTAGCCCTGATGAAATGAAGGTTTATTCAACTGTTTTTAGAAGATTTGTTGCAGTATTCTGTGCTGAAGAATGTATCGTTGAGCGTAGCGAAATTACTATCAAAGTCGGTGATTATGAAGAATTTTCAATTAAAGGTACCGTAATTCTTCAAAAAGGCTGGACTAAATACGATGATTACACACAAAAAGATAAAATATTGCCCAAACTCTCAAAAGGCGATATTGTAAACATCAATTTCCGTCCTGTTGAAAAAGAAACTGCCCCACCGCGTCATTATACAATTGAAACGCTAAACAATTATCTTAAAAATCCATTTAAAGAAGATAAAGCTGCACTTGATGAAAAGGCGCAAAATGAAGATGGCGAAAATATAGATGATACCGAAGATTACAAAGCAATTTTTGAAGGTCTTGAGTTGGGTACAGAAGCAACAAGAACGGGTATTATTGATAATGCACGAAACAGTCACTATATTAATTTAAATAAGGATGTGTATACCATCCTTCCCGGTGGCATATTTATGATTGAATCTCTTATGAGAATGAATATAAATATGGACAAATATAAGACTAGTCAATTAGGACAAGCTCTAAAAAAAGTATATAGAGGTCAAATTGAGATTGAAGATGCAATTAGATTGACTGAAGAAGAGCTATCTCAAATATTTATATCTAAGGATGCACCTATTGAACTTGATACCGACAATGGATTTGTTGGCGATATAATAGGTAAATGTCCATTATGTGATGGTGAAATAAAAAGAACTAAATTTGGTTATGGATGTTCTAATTATAGAGAAACCGAGTGTAAATTTGCGATTGGTGGATATATTTTAGGCCGATCAATCTCAAAAGCAAACGTTCAAATGTTACTTAACACCGGTAGAACTTCAAAAATTCAAGGATTTACCTCTAAAAATGGTAAAAAATTCGATGCTTTCCTCAAATTACAGGACGGCAAAGTCGTTTTCGACTTTTAATTACATATCTCCTCTTTTTAACACATATTTCTCAAATAAATATAATGTTTAACAAGACAGTTTTATTTGTGAAAAATTTCCTTTTCTATTTTTTATCAGAAGTGATTAAACTTCAAAATTAAATGGAAAAATATACCCATATATCAGATAAGACTGAATGCTTATCTGCTTTGGAGGTATAAAATGAGTGTTAGAAGAGGAGATATTTTTTATGCGGATTTAAGTCCCGTTGTTGGTTCGGAACAAGGAGGTTTGCGTCCGGTATTAATTGTTCAAAATGATATTGGTAATAAATATAGTCCTACGGTAATAGCCGCAGCAATTACATCTAAAATGGGAAAAACACACTTGCCCACACATATTGATATTCAAGCTACCGGAGTTGGACTTGCTAAAGATTCAGTAGTTTTGCTTGAGCAAATACGGACAATTGATAAGCAAAGATTGAAGGAAAAAATGGGACATTTAGATGACAGTGTAATGACTGCTGTTAATTCAGCTATTGCGGTGAGCTTCGGTCTTGATTTTAATGGTTAAAAATGAAATATATTTATAAAAGACTATTGATTTTTATATAAAAATGATGTAAAATAAATCCTGTTGATGAGTCAACAAGATTTATTTGGAGATTTAAATATGAAATTTAAACAAAATTATACTATTCGTTGGCACGATACCAATGCTAATAGAGAGATTACCCCTTCTGCTATTCTTACCTTGATGCAAGAAACTACCAACAAGCATATACAAACTATATATCCTACGTTAGAGTATATTCGCGACGAATTGCATCAGGCATTTATTTTGTCCAAGATTTATATGCGTTTTTATGAGCCTGCTCATGCGTATGATGATGTTACTGTTGAAACATGGACCGGAGAAGAATCTCGTGGATATACATTTTATAGAAGCTTTTGTGTTAAAAAAGACGATATAATTATTGCCGACGCCTTGACATTATGGTGTCTTGTTGATACTGAGAATCAAAAGCTTCTTCCTGTAAGTAAATTTGAGAATAATTTTGTTGATGAACCATCGTTGAAAATCGAAATGCCTAGAAGAATTAAATTTCCAGATGAATTACCTTTAGAGCTTGTTGGCAACAGAAAGATTGTTTATAGTGATATTGATTATAACAAGCATATGAACAATACTCATTATCCTAATATGCTTATCGACTTTCTTCCCCATCCTGAAAAATTCAAGGTAACAGAATTGATGCTCTCGTTTATAAAAGGTGCGCTTTATAATGAAGAGATTGAGATACATAGATGCTGTGATGGAGAAACTTTTTATTTTAAGACTATAAACTTTATTGGAAATACTTGCCTTGAGGCAATGTTAAAAACTGAACCACAAAATTTTGAAATTAAATAGAATATTTGACCTCCGGTATTCATATAGTTTATTAACTATCAAAATAACGGAGGTTAAATTTTATGATATCGTTCAAATTTAGTTCTATTTTTCTCTTTTTAGGAGTTTTACTTTTAGCAATATTTATCGGTGGCAAGCAGATTAATAACTCTATTCAAGAAACGATAAAATTAAATTATCAAAGTGAAATTGAAGCATTGAAAGAAAAATTAAGCAAACAATCAGAATTGATAAACTCAATAATTGGAATTAATGATAAAAATAATGATAACAGCAAAAATGTTCAAAATAATCCAATTATTACTACTACGTCAACGACATCAAAAAACAATTCATCAACACCAAGCAATAAAAATGAAGATGAGTTTGAATATGTAAATGAAAATGGCGGTATTACTATCACCAAATACATAGGTAGTAAGACAACCGTAAAAATTCCTGATTCAATTAACAAATTACCTGTAATTAAAATTGGTGAGAATGCATTTTCAAACACTAAAGTAAAAAGTGTTACTCTTCCTTCAAGCTGCACAGAAATTGATTGGTTTGCTTTTTATGGTTGCTATTCCTTGAATACTGTATATATATCTAGTAACGTAACGAGCATTGGTTATGGGGCATTTGATTCTTGTTCAAAATCTTTAACAATTTACTGTGAAAAAGAGTCTTTTGCACAAAAATATGCACAAAGCTTTGGAATTTCTTATTCATACTTTGATTAAAAAATCCGCCCAAATTGGGCGGATAATTTTATTTTTCAAGAAATTTTTTGATTGCATTAAGTGACTCATCACTAATATGATGCTCAATTTTACAGGCATCATCGCTTGCTATTTCAGGGTTTACCCCCATATTAATCAAAAATTCGGTTAATATTTTGTGACGTTCATAGATTTTTTCGGCAACAATGCGTCCTTCATTTGTAAGAGAAAGATGTCCGTTTATATCTACTTCTACATGTCCACTTTTTTTCAATATCCCAAGAGCTCGGCTAACACTGGGTTTGGAATATCCCATATATTCACAAAGATCTATGGCTCTTATGTTTTTACCTTGTTTTGTAAGCACTAATATGCTCTCAAGATACATTTCTCCTGATTCATACAAGCTCATATATTTCTCCTTAAATATTGATAATTAGATTTGCAATTGATTCCGCATCAAGACCAAAAGATTGGTATATGTTTTGGCCGTATTTTTCAGCAAAAGTATCCTCTAAAGCAATGATTGAAGTTTTCTTGTTTTTCATTATATCTTTTTGCTTTAGCTTGTCTAAAAGCATCATACCGAATCCGCCTGCTTTTATTTCTTCTTCTAATGTAATGACAGGAATAGATTCTGTTGGCAACACAGATACAATATCGTCAACTAAAGAATTATAGGGCATGATTCTTTCAGCCAATATAATACCGACATTAATATCTTTTTTCTTGAGAATGTCCTTAGCTTTTATGGCTTCAACCGTGATTGCACCGTGTGTAATAATTACAGCATCAAGAGCTTGGGGATCTGAAAAATTGGTTTTAATGCCAAGATTATTTGTAGTACAGTTTGAATAGAATTCTCTAACTATTTCTACTTTTTCTTCGCCTTTATTATATCTTATTGCACAGGGTGTGTTTAGAGCATTTGCTTCTTGAATAGATTTTTTCAAAGTTTCGTACGTAATCGGGGCAAAAAGAGTAATATTGGGAATATGCGAGAACATAGCCACGTCATAAATTCCGTGATGAGTTGGTCCGTCCGATGGATTAAGTCCTGCTCTATCTATACATATTTTTACCGGCAGATTTTGTAATGCCATATCATGAATAATATTATCGTAAGACCTTTGAAGGAATGTCGAATAAACTGCAAAATATGGTTTCATTCCTTCTGCTGCTAATCCACAAGAAAATGTTAAAGCATGTTCTTCGGCAATTCCAACGTCAAATGTGCGTGATGGAAATTTAGATGCAAATTGACTTAATCCAGTACCGTCAAGCATAGCGGCAGTGATTACACAAATTTTGTCGTCTTTTTCAGCTAATTCTGACATATATTTTCCAAATTCGTTTGAAAAATTGGTGTTTTGTGATGCACTATCTTTGGGAGAAATGCCGTGGTATTTTCCGGGGTCCTTTTCTGCAGGGGCATACCCTTTGCCTTTAATCGTATTTACGTGAACCAAGACACTTTCATTGCATGATTTAGCTAATTTGAGCGCTTCTTCAACTTGCTTTTCGTCGTTTCCATCGATGGGACCGATGTAGAACAAACCTAGATTTTCAAAATAGTTTGAACCGTAAAAAATATCCTTAATTCTCTTTTTTAAATTTCGAAGGAGTTTGAAAATAGGTTTGCCGATAAAAGGAATAGCTGTAATTATTTTTTTTGTTATTGCCTTAGAGTTTACGTAGCCTTGTTGTAATCTTAATTTGGTTAGAATTTTCGCAAAGCTTCCTATATTTTTGGATATCGACATTTCATTTTCATTCAAAACTATTATAAGTTTTAAATCACGTTCGCAATTGTTTAGAGCTTCATGTACCATGCCTCCGGTAAAGGCGCCGTCACCCAGAACAACTATTGTATAAGAATCATTCCCCATTAATTTGTCTGCTTGTGCAAATCCAAGACCTGCCGAAACAGAAGTTGAGCTATGTCCTGCTCCGAAACAATCGTGAGTACTTTCGTTTCTTTTTGTAAATCCGCTAAGACCTCCACCTTGACGAAGTTTGTCGAATTGTTCCTTTCGTTCGGTTAATATTTTATGAACGTAACTTTGATGACCAACATCAAAGATTAAATGATCGTTGGGAGTGTTAAAAACTCTATGAATAGCTAATGTTAACTCAACTATACCGAGATTTGATGCGAGATGTCCACCGTTTACTTCAACTTTTTCAATTAAGAATTGTCTTATTTCCTCAGCAAGAGGAGCGATTTCGTCCTCCTGCAAGTTTTTCAAATCTGCAGGAGAATTTATTTTGTCAAGATATTTGTAATTTGCCATATAATTCTCCATATTTAGTATATCTATATTATTATATCACTTTTTTTATTTTTTTCAATAGATATTACAAAAAAGAGCTTGGAATTTTCCAAGCTCTTAATAGTTTTAATTAGTCAGCAAGTGGTTTCATTGTTGGGAACAACAATACGTCACGAATAGAAGCTGAGTCTGTAAGAAGCATTACAAGACGGTCAACTCCAAAACCAAGTCCACCTGTTGGAGCAAGGCCGTATTCAAGTGCTGTTACATAGTCATAGTCAACTTCTGCATTACAGTTAGGCTCATCCTTCTTCTTAGCGGCAACCTGCTTTTCAAAACGTTCCTTCTGGTCGATAGGATCGTTAAGTTCGCTAAACGCATTACCGAATTCGGTTGCATTAATGAAGTATTCAAATCTCTCTGTAAACGCAGGATCATCTGCTTTTCTCTTTGCGAGAGGGCTATTTTCTACGGGATAATCATAGATAAATGTGGGTTGAATGAGGTGTTCTTCAACAAATGCATCAAAAAGTTCAACAAGTACAGTACCCTTTGTTGCGTTTTCAGGAACTTCAACGTGATGCTCTTTTGCACAAGCTCTTGCATCTTCATCGGAATTCCATGAATAATAATCAATACCTGAATATTTCTTAACTGCTTCAACCATAGTGAGTCTTTCCCACTTGGACATGTCGATTTCCTTGCCCTGATATGTGATAAGAGTAGATCCACAAACCTTTTCTGCAAGCATCTTGTTCATTTCTTCAACAAGATCCATCATACCCTTATAATCTGTAAATGCCTGATAAAGCTCGATTGATGTAAATTCAGGATTGTGCTTTGTATCCATACCTTCATTTCTGAAGATACGTCCAACTTCATACACCTTATCCATACCGCCAACGATAAGGCGCTTGAGATAAAGTTCAGTTTCTATACGAAGATACATATCCATATCGAGTGTGTTATGGTGTGTCTTGAATGGACGCGCACTTGCTCCGATTTCAAGTGGAACAAGAATAGGTGTATCAACCTCAAGGAATCCCTTGCCGTCAAGATATTCTCTAATGTACTTAAGAATCAAGCTTCTCTTAACGAATGTATCTTTAACTTCAGGATTCATAATAAGGTCAACATATCTCTGTCTGTATCTAAGATCGGTATCTCTCAAACCATGGAATTTTTCAGGAAGAGGAAGCAAGCTCTTAGCAAGAAGTTCAATTGAATATACGTGAACGGAGATTTCACCGCGGCGAGTAAGGAAAACCTTACCACTAACGCCAACGATATCACCGATATCCCATTTCTTGTACTGTTCAAATGCTTCTTCACCTATATCATTTATACGAATATAGCACTGAATTCTACCCTTACCGTCCATAACGTCGATAAAGTTTGCTTTGCCCATATCACGACGGCTCATAATACGACCAGCAATTTTTACTTCCTTTTCATTGTATTCATCAAAGTTGTTCTTGATGTCAACGCTATAAGTATCAAAATCATACTTTACTTTTTGGAAGGGGTCATTTCCTGCTTCTTTAAGTGCAGAAAGTTTATCTCTTCTTATTTGGAGTATCGAATTGAGCTCTTTTTCTTCATCAAGAGCTACCACTTCTTCATTGATGTTATTAATATCTGCCATTTTAACCTCCAAAAAGGATTATTTTCTAGAAACTTCAAGAATTTTCATAGTAACTGTGCCGGCGGGAACTTCTACAAGAACTTCTGCACCTGCGCTTTTACCCATAAGAGCATGACCAATAGGTGACTGGTCAGAAATTTTTCCGCAAAGAGGATCTACTTCGTTAGAACCTACGATGCTATATTCAACTTCTTCGTCAAGATCATTATCATAAACCTTAACTGTAGAACCGATACTTATAACACTTGAGTCAATTTTGGTTTCGTCGATTATGAGAGCATTGTCGATAAGTGCTTGAAGTTCAAGAATTCTTGCTTCGTTTTGTGCCTGTTCATTTCTAGCAGCATCATATTCAGAGTTTTCTGAAAGGTCACCGAAGGAACGTGCGAGAGCGATAGCCTCTTTGATTTCTTCACGTTTTACAGTCTGACGTTCTTTGAGCTCTGTTTGAAGGGCTTCAAAGCCCTCTTTTGTGTATAACATCTGTTTTGCCTTAGCCATAATAAATATCTCCTATATAAATTTAAAATTAATCGATCAATATTGAAACAGCTTTTTGAAGCTGATTGTCTATTTCTTCGGTGAGCTTATAAAAATGAGTTTCGGCAGCTATGCCCTCAAGCTCAACAGGATAATTAGGTGCAATACCAATTCCTCCGTCATAACCTTCACCACAGGGTGGGAAATATAGCTTTGTTGTAAGCTTTAATGCACCATAGTAATTAGTACCGCTTTGATTATAATAATCAAGAGGAATAATGCTTTGAACACTTCCCTTGCCATAGGTATTTACACCAACGATCTGAGCAAGATTATGATCTCGAAGCGCGGCTGTGAAAAGCTCTGCGGCACTTGCTGAATTTTCGTTAGCGAGAACAACAAACTCATATCCTCTATATTTACCAATATCGGAATTAGTCACGTTACACGTTTTATAAGCGGAATCGTTAGCGTAATTTACAACTTTGACTTTGGTAACTTCAACAATACCCTGATGGTCCTTTGTTGAAAGAATTACATCGTCTTTTTGTAACAATGTGCTCAAAACCGCAGTTACAGACGCCAAATCACCACCTGGATTGTTTCTAACGTCGAAAACAAATTTATTACATCCCTGTGCAATCAAGGAATCCATACATTCTTTGAACTGAGTGGGTGTTGTAAGGTCGAACTGACTGATTGAAACAATACCAACAGTTGAATCTTTGATAGATGTTTTAGCGGTAACTGAAACAGTTTTAACCTTTGCTCTTTGGATTTTCATATCCATAGAGGTTCCGTTTCTATCAATTGTCAACTCTGCATAAGTTCCTTCAGGTCCCTTAAGTTTTGAAATTGCATATTGGAAAGTTTCATAACAAGCAACGTTATTAATCTCTTCTTCAGTATAATTGGGATAAATTTCTTTGGATTTTTCGATATTTTCAAGCACCAAATCAGCAAGTGAAACCTTTTGACCGTCAAGTAAGATATGAGTAATCTTATCACCGATCAAAAGTGTGCTCTGCGCAGGTGAATCAGGCATTATCAAAACGATTTCGATAAAATATTCTTCGTAATCAAAAATTACCTGAACACCGATTCCATAAAGATCACCGTTGTTTTCTTCCTGCATTGCGGCAAATTCTTCGGGAGTGTAAAACATTGCGTATTTATCACCTGTTGCACCAACGTATGCACGAATTGCAGCAAGCATGGCAGTTTCATAGTCAACGTCAAACATTGAAAAATTCTTGAACAATGCGTCAACAAGAAATATTGTATTCGTGTAATCGTACGGATCTCTTGTTACTGTATTATCAGGATTTTGAATATCTGTGTTGTTATTTGGATTGCTAACATTATTTTTGTTTGTTGTAGTTGTGGGATTAATCTTGCCAAAATAAATACACGAAGAGATTGAAAAAGTTAAAATTAATATAAGAATTAGTGCAATTATAGGCAATAAAATCTTCTTTTTCATAAAAATCTCCATTTCTCTCGCTATGCGAGTAATCAGTTTATGAACGACACTAAGCGAAACGGCAATTTTCCGTTTCGCTTATGTACAAGTACAGATCAATATTTTGTAGAGATGGACTTGAGATATTTTTGAACCATAAGAGCAACCTTGAATGTGATTGCATGTTCAAATTCACGAAGGTCAAGGCCTGTGAGCTTACGGATTTTTTCAAGTCTATAAACAAGTGTATTTCTGTGTACGAAAAGTTTTCTTGATGTTTCGGAAACGTTAAGATTGTTTTCAAAGAAGCACTGAATTGTCATAAGTGTTTCTCTATCAAGGGATTCAAGGCTACCCTTTTTAAATACTTCCTGAAGAAACATTTCGCACATTGTTGTAGGAAGCTGATAAATAAGTCTTCCGATGCCAAGATTTTCATAGCTGATGATGTTCTTTTCGGTTTCAAATACCTTTCCAACGTCAAGTGCAACCTGAGCTTCTTTGTAGGCTCTTGCGAGGTCCTTGATATTGTCAACTATTGTAGAAATACCGATAGCAACCTTTGCGTAGTAATCATTGCTAAGTGTATTGACGATAGCAGCAGCCATCTTTTCTATATCACGCTGTTCGGTGCCGGGCTTGATGTCCTTAACAAGAACAACATCCTGCTCGCCAACGCTGATAACATAGTCCTTGGATTTGTCGGGAAACATTGTTTGAAGCATTTCAAATGGCATCATATCAGTTCTACCATAGAATTTGATAAGGAATACTATGCGAACTTCTTCAGTGTTAAAGTGAAGCTCTTTGCTTTTAATATAAATATCACTTGGGAGGATGTTATCAAGAATGATATTTTTGATAAATGAACCCTTGTCATATTTTTCATCATAAAGATTTTTGATGTTTGCAAAAGAAACAACAAGAATTTTTGCAACCTTTTCAGCCATCTTGTCTTCGCCTTCAACAAACACAAAATATTCGGATTTTGTTCCTGCAGTAAGGGGGCAATATGTATTGCCAAGCAAGGTGAACATTTTAGCAGAATAAGAAACCTCTTCTGCAACGCCCTGTCTTACTTCGCCTATTTTAGTGAGCTCTGAGCAAGCAACCACAACACCGTTTTCGTCAACCACACCGATAACGCGGTCAACGGCATCTTTCATTTGGTGAACTACACCCTGAAACAATCTGTTAGACATAAATTAACCTCTCATTTTGTAGAATAAAAGTTTTTGTACATACTGTACTATATTATACAACAGTTTTTGTTATTTTTCAATAGGTTTTTTGATATTTTCTCTAATTTTTTCAAATTTTTTTGTGCTTTTTTGCATAAAACGAGAAGAATTTACTAATTATACCAATTCGAACTCATAGACTATGCAAGTCACTGAAAAAATAGCTGCCGTTTCTGCACGGAGAATTCTTTTTCCAAGTCCGATGGAGCAAAATCCGTTATCGATAGCAGCATTTGCCTCTGTGGGAGAAAAACCACCTTCACTGCCGATAATAACCGCGACGTCATTTATATTACCGCGGTGTTTTAGGGTTTGAAGAACCTTACCTATTGGCTCTGTTCCCTCACCCTCGTAGCAGAACAAAACGGCATCATAGTGTGATGCTTCTCTGAGCATATTGGCAAAGGAAAGCGTGGATTTAACTTTAGGCACAATTCCCCTTCCGCATTGCTTGGCGGCTTCAAGGGCGATTTTGTTTCTTCTATCGTTTTTTCTATCTTCGGAGTCGCCTTTTACCTTAACAACACATCTTTCGCTTTCAAAGGGAGTTATGTCATAAACTCCACATTCAACCGACTTTTGAATTATTAAATCGAGCTTATCGCCTTTTGGCAATGCTTGATAAAGGTGAATTCTTACCGGAGGTTCGGTAGTAGAAATATATTTATCTATAATTTTAGCTTTTACACAATTGTCTGAAAATATTTCGAGAACGCAGTCATATTCATATTTTTCCATATCTGAAACGGTGATATGTTCACCCTGTGCCATTCGCAAGGAGCGAGAAATATGGTGTGCATCTTCGCCGGTGATGGTGATATATTCATTATCAATTTGATTTTGATCTACAAAAAATCTTGGCATAATAGCTCCTGAATTGAATTAATATTATTAAGTTATATTATACTATAAATATAGACGTTTGTCAAAGGATTTTTGCAAAAAAAATAAAGGCACAAATTTCTTTGTGCCTTAAATTATTAATTTTGTTTATCTTATGCCTTGAAAACTTCAGCAGCACTCTTTGCAAGACCTGCAAGGCTCTGAACTTCGGAAGGAATAATGATTGTGGTAGCTTCACCATTAGAAGCTGCTTCAAGAGCTTCAAGGCTCTTAACACCGAGATAAATGTTCTGAGCTTCAGCTGTGGGAGCAGCGGCATTAATCATCTTGAGACCTTCGGCTGTAGCCTGTTGTACCAAAAGAATCTTTTCAGCTTCACCTTCACCTTCGCAGATATCAGCTTCTCTTTGACCTTCGGCTTCAAGAATCTTTTTCTGTTTAGCAGCTTCAGCAGCAAGAATTTTAGCCTGCTTATCACCTTCAGCCTTAAGAATTTGTGATTTCTTATAACCTTCAGCTTCGATAACTACAGCTCTACGAGTACGTTCAGCAATCATCTGTTTTTCCATTGCTTCAGCAAGTTCCTTGTCACTGATAATGATATTCTTGATTTCTACACGAGTAACCTTAACACCCCAAGAATCTGTAGCTTCGTCAAGAAGAACTCTCAACTTTGCATTAATTGTATCTCTTGATGTCAAAGTTTCGTCAAGCTCAAGATCACCAACAAGGTTACGAAGAGAAGTAGCTGCAAGGTGTTCAATAGCAAGGATAGGTGTCTTATGACCATAAGCAAAAAGCTTAGGATCAGTAATCTGAAAGAATACTACTGTATCGATTTCAACGCTTACGTTATCTTTTGTGATAACGGGCTGTGAATTGTGGTTATGAACGCTAGAATCATGCTTGAAAGAAGCACCCTGTTTATATTCGAATTCATGAACTCTATCGTTAAGATTAAGAACATTCTTGAAAGAACGAGCCTTATCATTGTGATTGTGATAATGATGGTGGTTATACTTGGATGCATCACCAACAACGAGAATCTGCTCTCTCAAATCAACTTTTACAGCACATCTTTCAACGAAAGGAACCTTAAAGTGAAGACCTGTTTGCCAAGTTCTTGAATATACACCGAATCTTTCCATAACGTGAGCCTGTGCTTCAGGAACGATTCTAAGATGAGAAATAATAACAATTGCAATAATAACCAAAACGGCTAAGAAAAGAAATATCATACTTGTCATAAATAAGTCCTCCTAATTTATTTCTCTCTTGTGCAAACGAGCTTAACGCCCTCTACATAATTAACTACTACGATTGTGCCCTCTTCAACGTAATCGTTGGGGTTGAGCATCTTTGCACTCCAAACAGTGCCATTGTGTTTAACAAGACCTTTTTCGTGGATGTTGGAGATATCTTCAACAACAAGACATCTTTCACCAACGAGCGCTCTAATAGTGGAAGCGCCTTTCTTGATTCTATGGTCTCTATTGAGTTTGCCTGCTTTAGCATACCATACGAGAGGCATCACAAAGCAAATCACAGCAATAAGAACTTCGATCAAAAGGCTAAGCCAAACGTCCTCGACTTTCTTTACGGGGTATGCCACAGCAACTATGCACGCACCGATTGTACCCAACATTGCGGGAATGGAATATTGAGATGGCACTTTTTGCAAAAGTGTTGCTACTGTTGCAATGATAAACAAAACAGCCCAAATGGCCATGCAAACCATTGGCAAATTGTTTATGATGAGCAATTCAATTTGATTATTCATATTATGTTCTCCTTGAATATGATAGATTTTGAACAGGCTAATGAAAAAATTGAAACACTTCACCCATTCAATATTATGTTTCACCCTATAGTACCACAATTTTTAGGGGTTGTCAATATCGTTTTGCATTTTTTTGTATATTTTTTTATATTTTTTGAAAAAATCTTGTTTATTTCATTTAAATGTGATACAATTATATAAAAGTTTAATTCTATTTGTATTTTAAACAGTTTATATCTATGTTTGGAGGTTTAATTTGTGAATATTACCGATAACTCAAATTTAAATAAAAAAGCTCAACCGTCCTCGTCATTGTACGAGTGGTTTGATTCTATTATCAGGGCTTTAATTATCATTCTTGTGTTGCTAACTTTCGTGTTTAAATTGTGCACGGTTGTGGGTGCCTCGATGTTAAATACCCTGCACGACGGTGAAAAACTTGTTATAAGTAATTTCTTCTATACCCCACACGAAAATGATATCATCGTCTTTCATCAAACGGGTGATCTTAACGAGCCGTGTGTTAAAAGAGTTATTGCCACAGGTAACAAATGGGTGAAAATTGATTATGACTCCTCTACCCTTTACGTTTCAAATGATGATGTATTTGATGAGGGAGATATTGTTGATGAGTCACAATACGCCTATTTTGATATAGGTAGATATAAAACGAAGGGATCGTTTGAAACCTTTGTTCCTGAAGGTTATCTTTTCGTTATGGGTGATAACCGAAATAATTCTGCCGACAGCAGATCTTCACTTATTGGCTTGGTAGATGAAAAAACTGTACTTGGAAAAGTAGTTTTCAGACTCTCCCCCTCAGACAAAATCGGATTTGTAAAATAATATTATAAAGGAAACAAAAATTATGCCATCAGAACAAATTCAGTGGTTCCCCGGTCATATGGCGAAAACTCGCCGAATGATGACCGAAAATTTAAAAAACGTAGATATAGTAATCGAAATACTTGATGCGAGAATTCCTAAAAGTTCTCGAAATCCCGAAATTGTGGCAATGACCACTAACAAACCCACCATCTTGCTTTTAAACAAAGCTACCCTTGCCGACCCCGAAATGACAAAAAAATGGTGCGAGAAATATTCAAACGATCAAACAATTTGTATCACCACAGACTGCGTTAGCGGTATGGGCATTAATAAGATAAAGGAAGCAGTTAATACTGTCCTTGCAGAAAAGATTCAGCGCTATGAATCAAAAGGTATGATGGGCAGAAAACTTAAAGCGATGATTGTTGGAATTCCTAATGTTGGTAAATCTTCTCTCATTAATAAAATATGTGGCTCTAAAAAAACTAAGGTTGAAAATCGCCCTGGTGTTACAGTTGACAAACAATGGGTTGATACAAATATCGGACTTTTGCTTATGGATATGCCCGGTGTTCTTTGGCCTAAATTTGATGACAGAACTATAGGAGAAAATCTCGCGCTTACCGGTGCCATTCGAGATAAAATTCTCGATATTGAAACTCTTGCAATTGTTCTCTGCTCACGTCTTAGAAAACAGTATCCCGATTTGCTTTCACAGAGATACAAACTCGGCGATATGTCCGCTTATGAAAACTACACAGACCTTGAATTGTTTGAGGTTATTGGTAAAAAACGTGGGTTTTTAATCAGCGGTGGCGAAATCGACTATGAGCGCACTGCAAATATGCTTCTTGAGGAATTTAGAAGCGCAAAAATCGGAAAAATTACGCTTGATAGGATTTAATATATGTTGGAATATAGTATAGAACAATCCCTTTTAGATCAGGGTTATAAATTCATTTGCGGAGTTGACGAGGCGGGCAGAGGTCCACTTTGTGGTCCTGTTGTTGCTGCAGCTTGTATCTTGCCTATGGGATTATACATAGAGGGTCTTAACGACTCAAAAAAGCTTTCTCCAAAGAAAAGAAAAGAAGTATTTAACAAAATTAAAGAAAATGCTATTGCTTATTGCATTGCAGAAGCAAGTGTTGAAGAAATCAATGAACTGAATATTCTTGAAGCAGATATGTTAGCGATGCGTCGAGCTGTTGAGGGATTACAGGTTAAAGCTGACTATGCTATTATTGACGGAAACATCAGCCGTGGCTTCCCTATTCCAACTATGACGGTTATCAAAGGTGATGCTACAAGCCCAAGTATTGCTGCTGCATCCATTCTTGCTAAAGTAACAAGAGATGAGATGTGTGAGCAGATGGATAAGGATTATCCTCAATACGGAATCGCCAAGCACAAGGGGTATGGAACAAAACAACACATGCAGGCGCTTCGTGAATTTGGTCCTTCGCCTATACATAGAAAAAAATTCATTCGTTTTTTGGACGAACAGTAATTATATTATATGAAAAATACAACTTCAATCGGAAGATTTGGCGAGAATGTTGCTTGCGACTATCTAAAAAATCTTAAATTTAAGATTTTAGAGCAAAATTATTATGCCTCACACAATGAAATTGACATTATAGCTGAAAATAAACAATATATTATATTTGTCGAGGTGAAAACTCGTTCGTGCTCTGCAAATGATAGGTTTATATTTGGTACACCAGCTTCTGCTGTCACGTATTCTAAACAAAAACGAACTCTTTCAGCAGCACAATCTTATCTCAATGAACATCCGACTAAAAAGGTACCGCGTCTTGACGTTATTGAGGTATATCTTGACAAAATTGATAACACGGTTATTAAAATCAATCATATAGAGGATGCATTTGGTAATTAATTATGAGATTATTTGACCTTCATTGCGACACAGCTACATGCCTTTTAGCCGAAAAACAAAGATTATATGAAAATAACTTTCATATATCTCTAAAAAAATCTGAATATCTAAAGCAATATGCACAAGTTATGGCAATTTGGACTTCTCATCGTTTAAATGATGAAGAAGGTTATAATAGATTTTTTGAGGTTTTAAAAAATCTTGATAATGAAATTGAAATTAATTCAAATAGAGTTGAGAAAGTTGATTCCTCCCAAAAATTATTGTCTTGCATAAGCATGGGAAAAATTCCTTTTATTCTTGCGGTAGAAGATGCAAGAATACTTGCTAACGATATATCTCGACTTGATGTATTACATGATTGTGGTGTGAAATTGTTGACTTTGAATTGGTATGGTGAAACATGCATTGGTGGTGCTCATAATACTGATATTGGGCTTTCAAATTTTGGTGTTTCTGTTGTCGAAAAATGCTTTAATTTAGGTATAATTCCCGATATTTCGCATTGTTCATTCAATGGCGCAAAAATGACGATAGAATTGGCTAAAAAGCACAATAAACCCATCGTCGCATCTCATTCTGACTCCTATTCTATTAATGCACACACAAGAAATCTTAAAGATGAAGATTTTGTTGATATTTGCAATATTGGTGGATTAGTAGGTATAAACCTCTGTCCTTCTCACTTATCAGGTGCAAATTCTGCAGATACCAAAGATATTATAAAACATATTGAGAATTATCTTTCGCTTGGCGGAGAAAATGCAATCTCTATGGGTTGTGATCTTGATGGAGCTGATCTACCTGAAGGATTTTCGAGTATTGAAGATATATATAAAATTGCCGAAGAAATGCAAAGATTGAATTATTCAACCGAATTAGTTGATAAAATAATGTTTCAAAACGCTTTTGCGTTTTTCGAAAGAAATTTATAACGGAGTAAATTATGGATTTTCAAAGTACAAGAGATAAAAATTCTATAAAATATACTGCTGCACAAGTAATTAAACAGGGATTGGCAGATGATGGTGGGCTTTTTGTTCCTACCGAAATTCCCCAGCTTTCAAAAGAAGAAATTCTTTCATTTTGTTCCCTTTCTTATTCAGAGCTTGCAGCTAAAGTCCTCTCAAAATTTTTAGCAGATTATTCATACGATGAACTTTTAGAAGATTGCGCAAATGCATATTCAAAGGAATCTTTTCCTGAAGGTGCTTGTCATATAAATAAAGTTGACAAAAATACATATTCACTCGAACTTTGGCACGGTCCTACTTGCGCTTTCAAAGATATGGCGCTTCAAATTATGCCAAAGTTACTTTCTCGTGCGCTGGTAAAAACGGGAGAGGAGCGTACTGCTCTTGTTCTTGTTGCAACATCGGGTGATACTGGCAAAGCAGCGCTTGAGGGATATAAAGATGTACCCCAAATTAAAATTAGCGTTTTTTATCCTAAAAACGGAGTAAGTAAGGTTCAAGAGTTGCAAATGACAACTCAAAATGGTAATAATGTAAATGTTTGCTCTGTAAAAGGTAATTTTGATGATATACAAACCGGTGTAAAGTATATATTTAACAATGATGAAATTGCTAAAGAATTAAACGATAAAGGTTATTTTCTGTCAAGCGCAAATTCGATAAACTTTGGACGTCTTGCTCCACAGATTGTATATTATATCAAAGCATATTGTGATCTTCTATCTCAAAATGAAATTAAATTTGGCGATAAAATTAATGTTTGTGTGCCAACGGGCAATTTTGGAAATATTCTTGCTGCATACATAGCTAAGATTATGGGATTGCCTATCAATAAGCTTATATGTGCGTCGAATTCAAATAATATTTTAACAGACTTTTTGAATACGGGCAGATACGATAGAAACCGTGAGTTTTATCTCACAATGTCGCCTTCTATGGATATTCTTATTTCGAGTAATTTAGAGCGACTTCTCTATTTTATATGTGGTGCTGAACAGACCTCCGAATATATGGAAATGTTAAACACTAATGGATGTTATGAAATTAATAGTGAAATCAAGACTAAAATTGATGAAAATTTTGTTGGTTATTTTTCTAATGAAAATCAAACTGCTCACACTATTAAAAAATACTATATTGATAATGGCTATTTGATGGATACACATACTGCTGTTGCCTTTTCTGCACTTGAAAGTTATAGAAATGAGCATAAAGACGACACAAAAACTATTGTGGCATCAACTGCAAGTCCATATAAATTTGCCAAAAACGTTTATTCTGCAATTTTTGGAGAGAATAATTTTGATGATCTCGAAATACTCAAAGAATTATCATCAAAAACCAATACAACTATACCTGCTCCATTGTTTGAACTTGATAAAAAAACATCAAAATTTGATGTAGTTACTACACCGAAAAATATGTTTGATGAGGTGCTTAATTTTATTGAATAAAAATAGCATATCCCTTTCGAGATATGCTTTAAAGTGGTTATTCAGTTCTGTTTTTGAAGGTTGTGCAAAGTGTTTCTCTGCTTACTTCAGCTTGACTTGGACCTACTTTAATGTGTCCTGCTGTGCAGTGTCCTTCGCCTGTGTGATATTGGCAAGTAACAACGTCACAAGTAATACCTTTAATTACGCTTTTAGCATTTCCACAGCAACTTTTTTCATTATTCATAGTTTTGCTCCGTTCTGCCATATGGCTCAAAATTTGAGAGGAATCTCTCATAATTATTATTAACTTTTTTAATCACCTTATTCACAAGAAAGGATTAAATAATGTCTTTATATGTTATCTCCGACCTCCATCTTTCTACAAACGAAACCACGAATAAATCAATGGAAAAGTTTGGAACAAAGTGGAGAGATTATCATCAAAAGCTTGAAAAGTATTTTAAAGCCATAATTAATGAAGATGATACTGTTGTAATTCCGGGCGATATTTCTTGGGCTATGACTCTTGAAGAAGCTAGGTCCGACTTTAAATTTCTCGATTCTCTACCAGGAACTAAAATTATTGGCAAAGGTAATCACGATTTTTGGTGGTCAACGGCAACTAAAATCAATACTTTTTTTGAAGCAAACGAAATAAAATCTATAAAGCTTCTTCACAACAATGCATATCTTCTTGAAGATTGCATAATTTGTGGTTCTCGAGGCTGGTTTTATGATGAGAAACAACAAAAAACTGTTGGAGAGGTTGACTATGAAAAGATAGTAGCAAGAGAGGCGCAACGTCTTGAAATTAGCATAAAAGAAGCTATGAAAGTAAAGGAGGAGCATCCTGATTTGCCCATTCTTGTTTTTCTTCACTTTCCCCCTGTTTATTTAGATTGTGTTTGCGATAAAATACTTGATGTTTTGAAAAAATATCAAATTACTAACTGTTATTATGGACATATTCACAACAACTATTCTATACCAAGACAGTTCACTTTTGATGACATAACCTTCACAATGGTGGCTGCAGATTATCTGAATTTCGCTCCAATGCCAATTTTTCTGTAATTTTTTGGTGTTTTTGTAAAAAAACCTTGACATTTTGTTGTCAATTATGTATAATAAACAATGTATGTTAAAAAATCTGGAGGATTTTAAAATGAATTTAATTAAAAACGAAAAAATCGAAGCAAGCAAGGTTGAACTTCACTTCTCTGTTGAACAGTCCACTTTTGAAGCAGCAATTGAGCGCGCTTACAAAAAAGAAGTAGGAAAAATCAATATCCCTGGCTTCAGAAAAGGTAAGGCTCCTAGAGCTATGATCGAAAAAATGTACGGTAAGGGCTTCTTCTATGATTCGGCTCTTAACGATATTCTCCCCGAAGCTTATGAGGCAGCAGTTAAAGAAGCTGGTATTGATCCCGTTTCTCAGCCCGAAATCGACGTTCTTTCTATTGACGAAAATGGCGTTGTTTTCACAGCAAAGGTTTTCGTTAAACCCGACGTTAAAATTGAAAACTACTTCGGTATCGAAGTAACTAAAGAAGTTGCTCCTGTAACTGACGAAGAAATCAACAAGGAACTTGAACTTGTTAGAGAAAGAAATAGCCGTGAACTTGATGCTAATGATAGACCTGCAGAGCTTGGTGACACTGCAGTTATCGACTTTGAAGGTTTCGTTGACGGCGTTGCATTTGAAGGCGGCAAGGGTGAAGATTACGCTCTTAAGCTTGGTTCAGGTCAGTTTATTCCTGGCTTTGAAGAACAGATCGTTGGTCACAGCGTTGATGAAGAATTTGACGTAAACGTTACATTCCCTGCTGAATACCACGCAGAAGACCTTGCAGGTAAGGCTTCTGTATTCAAAGTAAAGCTTCATGCTCTTACTAAGGTTGAACTCCCCGAGCTTGACGACGAATTTGCAAAAGACGTATCTGAATTCGATACACTTGATGAATACAAGGCAGATCTTAAGTCAAAAATCGAAGCAAGACACGAAACATCTGCTCAGTCTGCTGTTGTTGGTCAGCTTATGGATGCTCTTATTGAAAAGCTTGAAGCAGAAATTCCTGAAGCAATGTTCGAAACTGAAGCAGAAAACTTTGTTCGTGACTATGACAATCAGCTCAGAATGCAGGGACTTGATCTTCAGACATACTTCCAGTACACAGGTATGACTCTTGAAACACTTCGTGCACAGTTCCGTCCTCAGGCAGAAAAGCAGGTTAAGGCAAGACTCGCTCTTGAAAAGATTGCTGAGCTTGAAAATCTCACTGCTTCCGAAGATGATATCAACGGCGAATATGCAAGAATTGCTGAAGCTTATGGTATCGATGTTGAACAGGTTAAGGCATCTATCGACTCCGAATTCATCGCTGCTGATATGAAGGTTAAGCTTGCTCTTGATGCAGTTAAGGAAAAGGCAGTTGTAAAAGCTCCCAAAAAGAGAGCTACAAAGAAGGCAGCTCCCAAGGCAGAAGTAGCTGAAGGCGAAGAAAAGCCCGCAAAGAAAACAAGAAAAACAACAAAGAAAGCTACTGAAGAAACAGAAGCTTAATTCCCCATTATATTTTTAGGAGGTCATTACTTATGATGAATAATTCACTCGTCCCAATGGTTGTTGAACAAACCGGCAGAGGCGAAAGATCTTATGATATTTTTTCAAGACTCCTTAATGACCGTATCATTTTCCTTTCCGATGAGGTAAACGATGCTACAGCATCTCTTGTGGTTGCACAGCTTCTCTACCTTGAGGCACAGGATCCCGATAAAGATATTTCCTTTTACATCAACTCTCCCGGTGGCTCAGTTACGGCAGGTATGGCAATATACGACACAATGAATTTCATCAAATGTGACGTTTCAACCGTATGCATAGGTATGGCAGCAAGTATGGGTGCATTCCTTCTCTCTGCAGGTACTAAGGGCAAACGTTTTGCTCTTCCTAACAGTGAGATAATGATTCACCAGCCCCTCGGAGGTGCAAAAGGTCAGGCAACTGACATTAAAATTCAGGCAGAGCTTATTCTTCGTACTCGTGATCGTTTAAATGCAATTCTTGCAAAAAACACAGGTAAATCCATTGAAGAAATTGCACGTGATACCGAAAGAGATAACTATATGACTGCTGAGCAAGCACTTGCTTATGGTCTTATTGATAAAGTTATTGATAAGCACGCTTAATTGAAAGGTAAATATTATGGCTGAAAATAAAAAGCCCGACGGAAACGGCAATACCCCAAAAAGGTATTGCTGTTTCTGCGGAAGACACGAAAATCAAGTTAATTTCCTTATTCCATCACCCAAGGGTGTGTATATTTGTGATTATTGTGTATTAGCTTGTTCAGATATTCTTGATGATGCATTTGCAGACTATTCACAAAATACTGAAACATTTAAACTCGAAGAACTACCCAAACCTATTGATATTAAAAGAACTCTTGATGAATATGTAATTGGTCAGGATGAAGCAAAGATTGCACTTTCTGTTGCAGTTTATAACCACTATAAGCGCATACTCTCAAAAGCTGAGGCGCAAAATGATAAGGAAACTGACGGAGTTGAGCTTCAAAAGTCTAATGTCCTTCTCATTGGCCCTACCGGTGTTGGTAAAACATATTTGGCGCAGACCCTTGCAAAGACACTTCAAGTTCCCTTTGCTATAGCTGATGCAACAACGTTAACTGAAGCGGGTTATGTCGGAGAGGACGTTGAAAATATTCTTCTTCGACTCATTCAAGCAGCTGATTATGACGTTGAACGAGCAGAAAAAGGTATCATTTATATCGACGAAATAGACAAAATATCTCGCAAGAGCGAAAATCGCTCGATAACGCGTGATGTTTCCGGAGAAGGCGTTCAACAGGCACTTTTGAAAATTCTTGAAGGTACAACCGCAAACGTTCCCCCTCAAGGTGGTAGAAAACATCCTAATCAAGAGTTTATTCAAATTGATACATCGAATATTCTCTTTATTTGTGGTGGTGCATTTGATGGACTTGAAGGTATAATTGAGAAGCGCAAGGGCAATAACGTAATCGGTTTTGGTGGCGAAGTTAAGAAAAAGAACGAGAAAAAGAAGGATGGAATCTATAAAGACGTTACATCTCACGATATTGTGAAATATGGTCTTATTCCTGAACTTACAGGTCGTATCCCTGTTATCGTTGCTCTTTCAAATCTTGACAAGACAGCTCTAACACGAATCATTACAGAACCAAGAAACTCTCTTTTGAAGCAATATATAAAGCTTTTTGCCATTGACAATGTTCAAATTGAATTTGAAGATGAAGCTATTGGTGCTATTGCAGAGCTCGCTATTGAGCAAAATACAGGCGCACGCGGTCTTCGATCAATAATTGAAAGTTTTATGACAAATATTATGTTTACTGTTCCCTCGCGTGATGATATTGAAAAAATAATCATTACAAAAGAAACTGTTTTGAACAAAGCTGAACCTAAATATATTCTTAAATAAAAACAGGGCTGTTGCTTATGCAACAGCCTTTATTTTTATTTATTTGCATCCGCACCCTTTATCATCATACTTTATTGAATGAGGTATGGGAGTTGTGGAACTTGTAAATTCATGCGTTGGAAATGCCATACACTTGAATATATCACAAGGATTTTCTTCGGAATGTGTTAAGCATTCCTTATCAGGCACAGTATATTCAGTAGCTTGAATAATAAATTGCGCAGGTCTAACAATTCTTACTACAGAAAATAATCCTATAGATACAACGAGAAAACGTTCACCATCATCAGATAATGGACCGTTGATATTTCTAGTCACACCATCGGGAATATCACCACAAGTACAACAGCAGAAGCAATGATGTTCATGTTTCTTTTCAATGATTTTGGCATTGAGGATGATCGGATCGACTACCTCAACAACAGCTGTTGGTACATTTCCTTCGTTGCAACAAACTTCGGTTGGCATTTCACAAAATCCAGATGTACCATTACTCTTAAACACGTTAAGATTACTTTCGCCACCAAATAAAACAACATTTTTATCAATCACTGCTACTCCATCGAATTCTTGAACTCTACCAGGAGATAAGCATGCTTCAAATGTTATCTTTATATAGAGTCGCAAATTTACTGAATAAAATCCTCTGTTGAATGCAATAGGATCTACAGTTATACTACTCCAAGTAATACAAGAATCTTTTACTCTAATATTACCTGTACGCTCAATTATTTCATTACCGAAACCTGTGATAAATACCTGTACATTTTCAAAGCAATCCCTATCTCTGCAGGAATCAAGAACGCGATTAGCCTCAATACAAACATTTTCTCTGCCACCGCCACCCAAACCTGAACAATTAAATCTATTATCCGGCATAATATACCCTCCAAAAAAGTAATAAGGAAGAAAAAACTTTCTTCCTTAACATATTATGCAAAATTGTTATATATGACAATCTAAAACTGTTTTCTCATACGTTCCAAGGCAGCTTTTTCAAGTCTTGATACCTGTGCTTGTGATATTCCTATTTGATCAGCTATCTCCATTTGAGTCTTATTTTTAAAAAATCTCATAGTAATAATAAGATATTCTCGGTCGTTCAAAACTTTCATAGCTTCAGCTAAAGCTATATTTTCTAGCCATTTCTCATCACTTGAGGTTACGTCACTTAATTGATCGATTACATATATCGAATCACCATTATCGCTATAAACCGGTTCATAAATAGAAATTGGTGCTACTATTGCTTCCATAGCACGAACTACAGATTCTTTACTTTCACCAAGCTTATTTGCAATTTGATCGACTGTTGGTTCGTTTTCATTTTCTCTTGAAAGTTCTTCTCGTGCAGTTAATGCATGATAAGCAAGATCTCGCATTGAACGGCTTATTCTAATACTATTGTTGTCACGCAAGTATCTTCTAATCTCGCCTATAATCATCGGAACAGCATAAGTTGAGAATTTAACATCTAAATCAGTGTTAAAATTGTCGACTGCTTTTATTAACCCTACGCAGCCGACTTGAAACAAATCATCTACATTTTCGTTTCTATTCATAAATCTTTGAATTATGCTTAAAACTAATCTTAAATTTCCATATATTAATTCTTCTCGTGCTTTAATATCCCCTGACTTGCTTTTTATAAGCAAGTCTTTTTTCTTTTCATCCGATAATACATTTAATTTGGACGTGTTTACACCACATATTTCAACTTTATTATAATACATAATTTTTTCCTCGAAATCAATAATGTTAAGATAAGTATTGACTTCTAAGTAATTATATTATGCAAAATAATTAAGTGAAAAATATGGAAAAGCAGCCGATAAAATCGACTGCTTTTTTATAATTATTCAATATCTTCTATTACTTTTTCGGGTGGATTTTCAAGAACATGTGGATTTTCAAAAATCTTTTTCATCATTTTAAATGCAGAAGCATAATAATAACCATCGCATATTCTTTCATCAGTAACAGCTTTAAGCTCAATGTACTTATATTTCTTGGGATTTCCCTCTTCATCAAGTTTCAATCCTGTCTGCTTTGAACCGTATGACAAGAAAATAGGAAGGTTACCAAAATCATAGATATGGTGATAAATAGGTCTAATACCAAGAGAGCCCATAGATGTGATAATCATTGAACCATGGAAAGGACTAAGATTGATAATTGCCTTTGGCAAAAGTGCATAATAGTCAAGCGTTTTAATCAACCAAATAATAAATCTAAGCAAAAATCTTGGAATGTAGTTCAACACTTTAGCAAACTTCTCGGTATCATTTCCTTCTGTATCACCTTTATTAGCCATAACCGCTGCATTGAACTTGTCATAGACGTCATAAATCGTATCAGTTGGTTCAAATTGAACTTTAATGCAAGTCTCTTCTCCATCAAGTGCCATCTTCTTTTTGATAGTCATTAAGACTTCAATGTTATTTCTTGCATAAATGGTCTGACCACTAACGAAACGGTTAATAGCAGGACGCTGAGAAACAACTCTTATGTAAGCTGCAATAAATACGTGCAAGAGAGTAAAATTGGTTCTTCCCTCTCTTATTTGCGTTCGGCAAAATTTGTCTGCCTCAGAAACGTCAAGTTTTTCGGTAAAGAAATTCAGTGAGTCATTCCTTTTAGGCATAATATACGGCATTGCACGAATAATTGGACTTAGAGTTCTAAGCTTTCTTCCTTCTCTTCTATCGCCAAGACGGCGCTTTCTTTTCTTATCAGCCATTTTGTTCTCCTTTTTTAATAAAAAACAAATATTCACAAAAATGAATATTAATACAAGCAATGCGAAAATATTCGCAACACAGTAATTATATCATACTGCGAATTATTTGGCAATAGCTTTCTACAAACTTTGGCATTTTGCACTAAATTGAAAGTAAATTTCTAACAAATCTACAAGTGTTTTTGGTCAAAAAATCAATATTGGAATTATTTGACACTATATCTCCATTAGTATGTATATTTGGAGTATAAAGCAAACCACTATTCAATTTTTTGCATACTACACAAGCAACGCCCTTTGGAAAATTCTTGTGGTCAGAATTTGAGTCCGCTTGTTTATGTGTCAAAAACTCAAGATTAAATTTATTGTTCTTATCAAAAATAGATTCAAGCAACTTATATTCTACCGAGTCAACAGCATCTTTTTCAGCAATAAAAATAACGTTATTACCGTTTCCGACGCAGTCAAAATTAACAAGAAACTTATCTTTCATTTGCTCTTGGTTATCTTTAAAATATGCTTTTGAGCCTTTTTTACCTTTTTCTTCGTTGTCAAAAAGAATAAATGCTACCTTATTCAATTCTTCGGGAGAAAGCTCGTCTATTATACTCAAAATTGTTGCAACGCCAGAAGTGTTATCATTATAGTTATTTTTGTTCTTAAATCCACGCATTATTCCGAAAAACAAACCATAATATGCGACTAAAAATGAAAGGAAGAATACTCTCTCATCTTTAATAATAAAATTGCCCATTAAAAATGCAAATGCAAAAGATATCACAAGCAAAAAGATGACCGGTACAAATTGGTATGAAAAAAAGATAACTCTATTTTTAGGAATCATAATATTTGGGAAAAGTGAACGCGCAGGAGTATCGTAATGCGCGGTAAATACAGCCTTAGCAGTTGTTGGATCGCCAACAACAATGTTGTCATTTTTACCGTCTTTGGTGCGTTCAATCTTTGCTTCAATTCCCTTTTTCTTGAGTGTTTCTACTATGTAATCTCTGAATTTTATTTTTTCCTGCATATCTTTACGGGCAGGATAGTTTTGATTCAAATAGTCTAAATGTGTCATTTTATTTTTCCTTTGTGATTAAAATTACGTTCTCAATATGGGTCAAGACTCCCAAAAGTCTCAAAAACGGTCAAAAACGGGGGTGGAAACTCCAAAAAGTCTCACTTTTATAGGTGGAAATCATCATTTGTCCCTGATTTTTGAGCAGTGCTTGGAAACATATCACTTCATTTTGTTTCGTTCGCTTCCCATAAATTTTTCTGCACCCAACAGGTGTTGCATTTGTTTCTTTGGCAAGTGCAACCTTGCCATATTTTTTTTCGTGTGCCGAGTTCGGCAAGCGGAGTATTAATAACCGGCATCAAAATGTTTTGGATTGCTTCGTCTAACAAACAATTTAATTCTTCATCCGTCATTAACTGCCAATTGTAAATGCCTTTTCCGTTAGTGTTGAGGCGTGTCCCGTAGCACTGTGGAAATTGAACGTCTTTGTGATATACACTCACGTTAAAATAATACTCGTCAGACCACTGAGATTTTTGTGCTTCAAATTCCAAGCAAAAATCACTATCCAAAAACCTTGTCCATTTT
>JAZKZP010000094.1:0-8555 GCA_045612715.1 Eubacteriales bacterium | reverse complement strand
CTTTATCAACATAAAAAAAGGAGTGCTTATGCACTCCTTTTTTTATGTTGGTGACCCGTACGGGAATCGAACCCATGTTACAGCCGTGAAAGGGCCGTGTCTTAACCGCTTGACCAACGGGCCTAAATGGTAGCGGGAATTGGACTTGAACCCATGACCTATCGGGTATGAACCGATTGCTCTAGCCAACTGAGCTATCCCGCCATATTACCGCACATCTCTGCGACTTGTATATTCTAACACAAGTAGAGTGATTTGTCAATAGTTTTTTTGAAAAAAATCAGAATTTTTTTGAAAAAAATTATATGTTGCTATTTTGCCATTCATTTTAGTCTTATAACGCAAAAAAACAACCACAAAAGCTCTTGATATTGTGTTGAAAATATGATAAAATAATATGGTGTGGCGGGTATGTTCACAAATTTATTCAAGGATGGAAAAATTATGGATAAGATTCTTATCGCATTGCTTATTTTGGTGCTTCTTATTGGAGTAACTTGCGGAGTTTTTACTTTGCTGAATATAAGCAATTCTCAAAAAATGCTTGACTACATTGATACTTTTGCAGTTGAAGATAAAAATAGTGCTAAGCTTGTGCCTGAAAAGGACGAGCAGGGCAATTGGTATTTTGTTACCGACGGGGACTTTAAGGTTCTTCATTTGACTGATATTCATTTCGGCGGTGGTGTATTGAGTGCAGAAACCGACAAGCTTACGGCTAACACTGTTGCTGCCATGGTTACAGCAGAAAAGCCCGACCTTGTAATCGTTACAGGGGATATTTCCTTTGCGATCCCTACAACGGGTACAATGAACAATAAGTACGCGCACGAATATTTCATTCGTCTTATGGAAAATCTTGGTGTTTATTGGACGGTTACGTTCGGAAATCACGAAACCGAACCCTATAACCCACTCAAGCGTCCGGATGTTGCTAATATGTATGCCGATGAAAGTCTTCAAAGATGCTTGTATCAACAATCACCAGAAGGTGTTTCGGGCAAGGGAAATCATGTTATTAACGTAAAGAATACCGCAGGAGAAGTTACAGAGTCCCTTATTATGATGGATAGCCATTCCTACATTCATGAGGATTTCTTCTTCGGACTTATTGATTCGCTCTTGTGGAATTATGATAATATTAAGCAGGATCAGATTGATTGGTACGAGGGCATTATCAATACATATCAGCCAAAGAGCTCGATGCTCTTCTTCCATATTCCTCTTGCCGAGGTTAAGGTGGCTTATGATGAGTACGTTGCAAACGGACGTGAGCTGACCGATAACGTTCTTGGATTTACAGGCAACGACGGTGAAAAGGATGATGTTGTATATCCCTCAAAGCTTGGTGACGATTTGTTTGAAAAGGTGCTTGAGCTTGGTAATACAAAGGCTATGTTCTTCGGTCACGATCATTTTAACAACTTTGTTCTTGACTATAAAGGCGTTACCTTTTCTTATGGATATAGTGTTGACTATATTGCTTACGGGGATATTGGAAGTAAGGGCTATCAAAGAGGATGTTCCGTTGTTAGCATTTATCAAAACGGAGAATTTGATATAACTCACGAAAATTATTATCAAGACAAATATCAGCCACTTTACGAAAAAGAAACGGTTGATATGGATAAAGATGCATACAAAGGAGAATGAATATGACAACTAAGTATTACATTGGAATTGACCTTGGTGGAACTTTTATTAAGGGTGGTATTGTTAACGAAAAGGGAGAGATTTTAATTTGTGACAAAACTCCCACAGAGGTAGAGAAGGGCGACAAAGGAGTTGCTGCCAATATTGCAAAACTTGCAAAAGACCTTCTCGATAGACAAGGTATTGATATTTCTGCAGTTGAAGGACTTGGTATTGGCTCACCCGGTATGATTGACTCGGCTGAAGGCAACGTTGTTTATGCAAACAATCTTGGCTGGGAGAATTTTAGAATTTGTGATGAGCTTTCAAGACTTCTTGGAGAAATTAAAGTTAAAATAGGAAACGACGCAAATGTAGCAGCTCTTGGTGAGGTTAAATTTGGCGCGGCTCGCAACTACAATAGTGCAGTTATGATTACACTCGGTACGGGTGTTGGTGGTGGCATCGTTATTGATGGCAAACTTGTTGAAGGCAATATGGGTGCAGGTGCAGAGCTTGGACATATCGTTATCGTTAAGGGTGGAGAACAGTGTTCTTGCGGAAGAAAGGGTTGTTTTGAGGCGTATTCCTCTGCAACGGCTCTTATTCGTGACACAAAGAGAGCTATGGAAGCGCATCCTGACTCAAAAATGTGGGAATGTGGTTCACTTGATATGGTTTGCGGCAAAACAGTATTTGATTATGCGCCCGTTGACGTATATGCAAAAGAAGTAGTTGATTCTTATATAGAACATCTTGCTTGTGGACTTGTAAACTATGCAAATATTTTCCGTCCTGAAGTTATTCTTCTTGGTGGAGGTGTTTGTGCGCAGGGAGATAATCTTATAGTTCCTTTGCAGAAACTTGTTGATAAAGAAATATACGCAGGAGATAAAGGTCCTCGCGTACCGATTCTTATTGCAGAGCTTGAAAATAGTGCAGGACTTCTTGGCGCTGCAGCACTTTTGATGTAATTTGAAAATAGAACGCAATACCCCCATAAATTATGGGGGTATTGTTGACCAACAAATTGGGATTTATAGGGGAGTTAGAAAAAGTTAGTTTGTGTTCGGAACGGGAGGCGAAACGCCTCCCCTACAATGTATAATATTGTCTATTCGTAGGGGAGGGGTCTCCCCTCCCGCAATTTAAATTCAAACTATCTCCCCTATAAATCAAAATTTGAAATGTAAAAATATTAATAATAACAGGAGAAAAATATGGTTAGAAACGAATTTTTCACTTTAAATAATGGTGTCAAAATTCCTGCTATTGGTTTTGGAACTTGGCAGGTTGCTGAAGGTGAAGAGGGATATAATTCTTGTCTTGCTGCACTGAAGGCAGGCTACCGTCATATTGATACTGCGTTTGCATATGGAAATGAGCCGAGTGTTGCTCGTGCAATAAAGGATAGTGGACTTTCACGTGCGGACGTGTTTTTAACAACCAAATTGCCTGCTGATATTAAGAGCTATGACGGTGCAAGAGAGCATTTTGAAGCGTCGCTTAAAAATCTTGACACGGATTATATTGATTTGTACTTGATTCATGCGCCTTGGCCTTGGAGTGATGTTGGAAGCGACTGCACGGAAGGGAATATTGCCGTTTGGCGAGCTATGATTGACCTTTACAACGCAGGAAAAGTACGTGCGATTGGAGTTTCTAACTTTCACGTTAAGGATATAAGAGCAATCGTTGATGCCACAGGATTTGTGCCCGCGGTCAATCAAATAAGATATTTCATCGGGAATACGCAAAACGAGATAACTCAGTACTGTCAAGCAAACGGAATACTTATAGAGGCATATTCTCCGCTTGCAACAGGAGCTTTAGTGGAACATAACGAACTTGTGGCAATGGCTGAAAAATATGGAGTTACAATTCCTCAGCTTTGCATAAGATTTTGTATAGAAAACGGAACATTGCCTTTGCCTAAATCAGTAAACGAGGAAAGAATAAAATTCAATCTTGAGGTTGATTTCGAAATTTCAAAAGAGGATATGGTACATCTTAATTCTCTTTATCATATTGGACCAACAAGACCGTTTAGAAGTTGATTTAAAAGCAGCATTTCGATGAAATGCTGCTTTTTTAGAAATTTCTTGACATATTTTGAAGAAATTGATATAATAAAACATATACAATTTTGATTTTGTAATCAAAGTGCCTTGAAAGGGAGAAGTTTATGGAAAAGCGTACGATTATAATATTAATAATAGTGGTGTTGGCGGCTGCGCTTCTTATTACAGGCTTGATTGCTTTGTTTATGTTTGGCGCGTTTGGTGAATTTGAGGTTTATTCGTGCGGAAGTGGATTTTATTTCAATAGAGCAGTAGATTGGTCATATGAGATAAAAGAGTTGGGTGTGAAATCTGACGAGAACTATTTTTATTTAGAAGATTATTTCGTAAGTGAAGAACTGGGAACTGAATATGATATAAAGGGAAATATATTCAAGGTTGGGTCTGTATATCTTGCGAAAAAGTCCGACTATTACAACCCCGAGGTGTTTGAATTTGACTTGGATACTTATGATTCCGATGTTATTGTAATAACTCCTGAAATGTCGTATGTTGAAATATATTCTAGCAACCCCAATGTAACTCGCGTTTTATCAATTTCAGTCGAGCAACGTTCCCTTCCTGTGGATATAACCTTTAAGAACGTTAATATAATGTCTGAAGAGGCTATTCCTGTTTTGTTTTCTGCCGCTTTGACTGATATAAATATTAAGTTAATAGGCAAGAATACAATCAAAGCTGGTACTACAAATTATACGGTTAAAGGATTGGCAGATAAAATTATTGATGGAATTTTTTCTTTTGTTGAACAAAATTTTTATGAAAGTATAAAATGTGTATACGATGAAATGAAGTTTATAGATGATACTGCTGATGGTAATCATAATTTGTTAAGAGTAGCTTCTCATTATATGATGGAAGTTGAAAATCTATATGATATTTTTGTTGTAAATACAATTGATGCGGCAATTTCAATTTTGGGAGGTTCAACTGGAATTGAGGGAGCTAAGGGAGCAAGTGCATTTTGGGTTCCTTGTGGTATGAGTATTAGTGGTACGGGTACTTTAAGTATAACAGGTGGTGATGGAGGAGATGGCGGAGACGCTTCTGAGTCGTTGCTTGGAACTGCAGATGGAGGAGACGGTGGAGAAGGTGGAGCCGCGATATCTTGTGCAACCGTTGTTGTGTGCCGCGGAACTAAAGTGTTGGCAAGTGGAGGAATGGGCGGCACAGGAGGAGAACCGTCAAAAACAGGTTTTGGATTGTTTGACGGTTCCTTCGGAAAAAATGGAGCGCAGGGCAAATCGGGCAAAGGATATATGATTGAAATCCCCAGACGTTCCGATGAATAAGACAAAAGCAGCATTTCGATGAAATGCTGCTTTTGTATCTAAAAATAGTGCCACTAACTATAGCGAGTGTGAACACACGATAAATTCCAATTTGTTTACAAAAAGTGGCGAGAAATTTCTCACCACATTTATTTTTTTACTATTTTCTTTTTGATTTTAATTCCTTTATCGTGTGCGCTGATTGCGTGGATAAATCCCATAGAGAGATAGAGTGCAAGCATTGATGAGCCACCATAACTCATAAAAGGAAGTGTGATACCGATAACGGGGAACATCGCAAGGCACATTCCAAGATTCATTACAGTTTGAACAATGAACATTCCTGCAATCCCGATGCAGATAAATCCTCCAAACTCATCTTTGCAATTTTTGCCTATATTTATTATTCTCACAACAAGCGCAAAAAGAACAATTAAAAATAAGATTGCACCCACAAATCCAAACATTTCACAATATGTTGCGAAAATGAAGTCGGTGTGAGATGCAGGGAGTATCTCATAAAATCCCCCCGAATTTATTCCTCTTCCGAAAAATCCCCCGGCGCTTATTGCGTCGAGCGATAAAAGAGGCTGAAATCCGTATCCTGTGGGATCAATCTCCGGTTGAAAACCTACAAGAATTCTTTTTTGCTGATATTCGTTAAGTAATGGCCAAATAAACGGAAATGCGAATGTCACAACAACTCCAGCTCCTATAAAATACCATTTGCTAAGTCCTGCAAATGCGAGCATTATTGCAATGATTCCAATATAAACAAGAGTTACACCAAGGTCGCCCGAAAGCAAAATCAAGCCAACTATCGCACCTGCGTGAATTGCCAAAGGAATGAGCGTTTTTATCTTGTTTATTGAATCCTTAACCATTGAAAGATGCTTTGAAAAGCTGATGATGAAAGCGATTTTAACAAATTCAGAGGGTTGTATCTGAAATGATTTTGAACCGATTTTTATAATCGTGAGCCAGCTTTTATTTGTAGTTTCGGTACCATTAGCACCCGTGTCGCCTATTACCAATGTTAATCCGAGAAGCGCAACTGAAACGATAAACAAAATTGCCCAATAGCGTTCAACGAATATGCGATAGTCAATATTTACTATTACCATTATCGCACAAATGCCAACTATGGTCATAGCAAGTTGCATTATTAGTTTACTCAAACCAAAATTTTCTCTCGCACCAAAGATGGTGACAAGACTCATCAAGGTTATAAGCATCGAAAAAATCAAAACGGGCTTATCAAAGCGCGCAAATGAATTTTTGATGTATTTGCCAATTGAACGTAACATACGCTTCTCCTTTCTAAAGTTTTTGGTTCTTTTTTCAAAAAGAACATAATCCTTTTTCTTTGTAACTTTTAATATAGGGAGTCCTTAATATCGGGACTCCCTATTGCGTTTTAATTAATACTGTCGTCCCCAAACTACCATATGCTTTGCGGGTTTGCCACAGCAAGCGCATACGTCGGAGAGTTTTTCTTCGTTGAAAGGAATGCAACGTGACTTAACGCCACCTGTTATGTCCTTAATCTTGTCCTCACATTCAACCTCGCCACACCACATAGCTTTGATGTAACCGGGTTTATTTTCTGCGATTTCAAGGAATTCTTCAAGGTTAGTTGCAACGTGAGTTTTTTCCTCAAGGTTGCGTCTTACTCTGTCGCAGAGTTCGTTGTGAACCTGCTCAAGCATTGCAGAAACTTCTTCAACAACGTTGTCAAGAGAAACGAATTTCTTTTCTCTTGTTACACGGCTAACGAGTACGCAAGAGTTGTTTTCGATATCTTTGGGACCAATCTCAAGACGAACGGGAACACCCTTCATCTCGTACTGGCTGAACTTCCAACCTGTTGACTGATCGCTATCGTCGAGTTTAACTCTGAATTTCTTTGCAAGCTGACGCTTAAGCTCGTCCGCTCTTTCAAGCACGCCTTCTTTATGCTGAGCAACAGGAATGATAGCAAGCTGAATGGGAGCGATAGCAGGGGGAAGAATAAGACCGTTATCGTCACCGTGTGTCATAATAATTGCACCGATCATACGAGTTGAAACACCCCAAGATGTCTGATGAGGATATCTAACTGTATTATCTCTGCCTGCAAATGTAATATCAAATGCACGAGCAAAGCCGTCACCGAAATAGTGAGTTGTACCACCCTGAAGCGCAACACCGTTGTGCATCATGGGCTCAATTGTATATGTTTCTTCTGCGCCTGCGAATTTTTCTTTGTCTGTTTTTCTACCTGTGATTGCAGGAATAGCGAGAGAATCGCGATAGAAGTCCTCATAAACCTTGAGCATTGTGAGTGTTTCTTCTCTTGCTTCTTCTGCTGTTTCGTGCATTGTGTGACCTTCCTGCCACAAGAATTCACTTGTACGAAGGAAGGGACGAGTTGTCTTTTCCCAACGAACAACTGAGCACCACTGATTGTAGAGCTTGGGGAGGTCGCGGTAGGAGTGAATTACGTTCTTGAAATGCTCGCAGAAAAGAGTTTCGGATGTGGGACGAACGCAGAGCTTTTCAGTAAGCTTGTTCTGACCACCGATAGTAACCCAAGCACATTCGGGAGCGAAGCCCTCAACGTGATCCTTTTCGCGTTGAAGAAGGGATTCGGGAATGAACATAGGCATATAAACGTTCTCGTGACCGAGCGCCTTGAAGCGAGCGTCAAGGTCCTTTTGTATATTTTCCCAGATTGCATAGCCATAGGGACGGAAAATCATACAGCCTTTAACGCTGGAATAGTCCATAAGCTCTGCTTTTTTGCACACGTCAGTGTACCACTGAGCGAAGTCCACGTCCATAGACGTGATTTGTTCAACTAATTTTTTGTCTTTTGCCATTTTCTCAAATGTTTTGACCTTATAACCTCAATAAAGTCCGGATGTATTGCCTTAAATTTACCGTATCGGCAGAGCAAAACACCCAAAATTTTGTAAGCGGCTGAATAAAGCGCACACTTACCTATCATAATAGAAATAATAGCACAAAATTCATATTTTGTCAACGGGGGTACTTATTTATGTTGCAAAAAAGAGTAAATTTATTTGGGCTTTTAGTGGATGACGTTGATATTGGCGCGGCGCTCTTGCTTGTCGAGGACTGTTTTGAAAGCGGAAAAGCACGCGCCTTTTTTACACCCAATCTTGAAATGCTTTCGGGAGCGTGTAAAAGTGAGGGGATACAGAAGATACTGAACAGCGCGGACGTATTCCTGCCTGACGGGTTTGGGCTGAGATTGGTGGCGAAATTACTTGGCGTGCCGCTTGGCAACACCGTTGCAGGCATTGATTTTGGTGAAGGCTTGCTTTCTCTTGCCGCTTCCGGTGGCTTCGGTGTGTTTCTGCTTGGCGGCAGGGAAGGAGTTGCGGAGCGCGCCGCTGCTCGGCTTTGCGAAGCTCACAATGGCTTGAGGATATACGGCACTCATCACGGATATTTTAGGGATGAAGAAATTCCTTCTGTATCTGAAAAGATAAATCTCTCCGGCGCTGAGGTGCTGATTGTATGCCGTGGGTTTCCGAGGCAGGAAAAATTCGTTTTTGCTGCAAGG